>CADEDM010000100.1 GCA_902826065.1 uncultured Acidobacteriota bacterium
ACGGCATCAGCCTGCGCAGCTACGGCCAGCGCGATCCGCTGGTCGAGTACAAGAAGGAGAGCTACACGCTCTTCCAGGACATGCGCAGCCGCATCGAAGCGGAGATGGTCCGCTACCTGTGGTGGCTGCGCCCGGTCGAGGGCGGCCCCGACGCGCAAGCGCCGCCAGTGCCGCGCCCGGCACCGCGCCGACAGACGCCACTCACCTACAGCGGCCCGTCCGATACGCCGGCCGCCGGGTTCCCGCCGCCGCAGGCCGGCGCGGATCCGGTCTCCGGTGGCGGCTTCCCGGCGCCGGCGTCGCGCACACCGGCGCGGGTGGGCGGCGACGACGCCCCCATCACGACGGTGAAGAACAGCGAGCCCAAGATTGGCCGCAACGACCCGTGCTGGTGCGGGAGCGGCAAGAAGTACAAGAAGTGCCACGGGGCCAACTGATGGCATCGGTGACGCCCCCGACCGCCCGGATCCGTGTGAGGAAGGCCGACCCGTGTGTCGGCCTTTCGTGTATCTGACCCGCTCTCGAGACGACTGCCATGACGCTGCCCGCCGCCTCCGCTACTCCGACCCGCACCTCGCTCGACTCGCGCCTGTCGACGGCGCTCACCTTCGACGATGTGCTGCTGGTGCCTCGGTACTCGAACGTGCTGCCGGCCCAGGTCGACGTCTCGACGAAGCTCACGCGCAACATCGCGTTGCACGTGCCGTTGCTCAGCGCCGCGATGGACACGGTGACCGAATCGGCGATGGCCATCGCGATGGCCCAGCAGGGCGGCATCGGTGTCATCCACAAGAACCTGTCGATCGAAGACCAGGCCGCTGAAGTCGACCGCGTCAAGCGGTCCGAGAGCGGCATGATCGTCAACCCGATCACGCTCTCGCCCACGCACAAGATCCACGAAGCCCTGGAGATGATGGCGCATTACCGCATCTCCGGCGTCCCCGTCACCGAGGACGGCAGCAAGGAAGGGCGGCTGGTCGGCATCCTGACGAACCGCGATCTGCGCTTCGAGACCAACGTCAACCAGTCGGTCGCCGACGTGATGACGCGCGACGACCTGATCACGGTGCCGGTGGGCACGACCCTCGACGAGGCGCGCGAGATCCTGCACCGCCACAAGGTCGAGAAGCTGCTGGTGGTCGATCACGCGTTCCGGCTCAAGGGCCTGATCACGGTCAAGGACATCCAGAAAGCGATCAAGTATCCGCACGCGTGCAAGGACACGCTGGGCCGGCTGCGCTGCGCGGCCGCGGTCGGCACGGCGCAGAACACCGTCGAGCGCGCGGAAGCGCTGGTCGCCGCCCACGTCGACATCGTCGTCATCGACACCGCCCACGGGCACAGCCAGGGCGTCCTCGACATCGTCAAGGAACTGCGCCGTCGCTTCCCCGACGTCGACCTCATCGCCGGCAACGTGGCCACCGCTGAGGCCACCGAGGCGCTGATCCGGCTCGGCGTGGACGCGGTGAAGGTGGGCATCGGCGCCGGATCGATCTGCACGACACGGGTCGTCGCCGGGATCGGCATGCCGATGGTCTCGTCGATCCACGAGTGCGCCGAGGCGGCGCAGGGCTCGGGCGTGCCGGTGATCGCCGACGGCGGCATCCGCTACTCGGGTGACGTCGTGAAGGCGCTGGCCGTCGGTGCCAACTCGGTGATGATCGGCAACCTCTTCGCCGGCACCGACGAGAGCCCCGGCGAGCTGATCCTGTACCAGGGCCGCAGCTTCAAGGAGTACCGCGGCATGGGCTCGATCGGCGCCATGCGCAAGGGCAGCCGCGATCGCTACTTCCAGGACGACTTCCAGCTCGAGGGCAAGGTGAGCACCACCTCCGAGAAGCTGGTGCCCGAGGGCATCGAGGGCCGCGTGCCGCACAAGGGCTCGCTGTCGTCGCTCGTCCATCAGCTCGTCGGCGGCCTGCGCGCCGGCATGGGCTATTGCGGCTGCAGGACGATCGCGGAGCTGCAGAGCGATGCGCGGATGGTGCGCATCACGCCGGCTGGCGTGCGCGAGAGCCACGTGCACGACGTGACGATCACGAAGGAAGCGCCGAACTACCGGACCGAGTAGACCTGCGTCACGATTGGGACCAGGGAACCGGGACCAGGGACGCTTGGCGCGGCCGCATTCCGGCATCGAACTCCGCGACGCTTCGAACATTCCTGCGAGTGCGTCTTGTCGCAACGTGACTCCGGTCCGCCCCAGTCCCTGATCCCAAGTCCCCGGTCCCTCCTGAATCACGTCCTCCTGCTGTCCCCCGCCCACTGCGGCGGCAAGCGGGCGCGGATGCTGATGCGGCCGGGCGCGGCATCGGAGGCGGCGCGCCAGCTGCAGGCCGGCGAGCTGACGATCGGCGACGCGTTCGCCTTCATGAGCAGCCTCTACTTCCGGGGCAAGCTCGCTTACGCGCGGGCCGTCGTGGGCCGCCGCGGCGAATCGTCCACGGCGCTGGTCATCACACCGACGCGCGGGCTGCTCTCGCCCAACGCGATGGCGTCGGTGGCGCTGCTCGAGGAGTTCGCTGCGACCGACATCGCGGCCGGCGACGTCCGCTACCGGGCGCCGCTGGAACGTGACCTGGCCGCGCTCGACCGCCGGCTCGTCGACGACGCCACGGTCGTGCTGCTCGGCAGCATCGCCAGCGACAAGTACGTCGACGTGCTGGGGCCGGCACTCGGCGCGCGGCTGCACTTCCCGCCGTCGTTCATCGGCCGGGGCGACATGAGCCGCGGCGGGTTGCTGCTGCGCAGCGCGGCGGCCGGCGTGGAGCTCGACTACGCGCCGCTGGCGGCGGCCTCGACGCGCCGCGGGGCGCGACCGCCGAAACTCGACCCGCCGACCCGTCCGGCCGGACGCCGACGTCCGCCCAGCTCTGATTGAGCCGATGCAACGCCACGAGGGTCCGGCGCGGCCGCGCGCCGTCGGGCAGTGCGGATGTCCCCGGCGGTCGGGTGAAGATGCCGTGAGCACGCGGGAGCCGGCGGCGTGACGCTCAGAAGCGGATGGACAGCGTCGCCGCAGGGCGGTGCGGATCGGGCACGAGGCTGAGCGTGGAGGTCGCGCGGGCCGGCACGAAGCGAACGGTGGTCTTGATGGCCTCGTCGATGCCGATGCCGATCGCCAGCCCGACGGCGGCGGTGAAGCCGCCCATGATGAACGGCGCGGAATCGCAGTTCCCTGCCTCGTTCTCGCACAGCAGGCGGACCAGCATGCCGGCATACACACCCGGTGCGGCGCCGACGGCCGCGCCGATCAACGCGCCGTTGGCGACGCCGTCGTCGTAGCTGATCTGCTGGAGGCGTGCGAGCGGCACGTCGTAGGCGTCCCCGGCCGCACCGCGAGTGATGATGAGTCCGTCGGCGGTGGCTTGCTTCACCCAGCCGTCGATACGCGTGCCGTCGACGACGAGGCGCACCGGTTCCCCGTCCTTCAGTCTGGCGGCGACATCGGCAAACGAGCCCTGCGCGGCGGCGGAACCCGCGGCGACGAGGGACGCCAGGGCCGCCAGTGCGGCGGTGCGGGTGAGAGACAGCATCGACATCAGGTCCTCCCGGGGACCCGTCTGGCTCCCCTGCTCACCTGGTAGTGCGCAGGGCCGCCGGGAACCGGCTCACGGGCCGTGGCGACCGCCACCGTGCGGCGCACGGCGGCGCACGCGAATCTCCCGGCGGTCGTCGCCGGCGTCGCGGATGTCGACGACCAGAGATCCCGGCGGGACATGAACGAGCCGCTCCGCCCACTCCACCACCACCGCCCCGCGTGCGGCGACGTCAGGGTCCAGGCCGACGTCGTCGAGCTCCGTCCGCTCGAGCCGGTAGAGGTCGAGGTGCACCAGCGGCAGCCGGCCGCCGGCGTACTCATGCACCAGCGTGAACGTCGGGCTCGTGACCTCGGCGGCGGTGAGACCGAGGCCTTCGGCCAGGCCTTTCACGAACACCGTCTTGCCGGCGCCGAGATCGCCGTGCAGGAGCACGATGTCGCCGGCGGCCAGGCTCGCGGCGAGCGTCCGCGCGAGATCGCGCGTCTCCGCTTCGCTGGTCGTGAGGTGGGTCGTGTCAGCCATCCCGGCCGCCGCGCTCGTGCCGGAGCGGCTCACTCGCCGCGCGGCGTGACGCGCTCGAGCGCCACGAGCTCCTGCACCGCATCGCCGATGTGCGACACGATGTCGCCCGCCACCATCGCGACCTCGCCCTCGTCGGCCTCGGCCAGCTCGCCCGCTGCGCCGTGCAGGTAGGTGGCGAGCTGACAGGCGGGAGACGGATCGAGCAGGTGCGCCAGGGCAGCGGCGATCATTCCGGTGAGCACGTCGCCGCTGCCGGCCGTCGCCATGCCGGGGCTGCCTGTGGGGTTCACGAACACGTCGCCCTCGGGCGTGGCGATGACCGTGCGATAGCCCTTCAGCACGACGGTCACCTGATGGCGCGCCGCGAACTCGCCGGCGATGCCGACGCGGTTGGCCTGCACGTCGTCGGTGTCGCAGCCGACCAGCCGCGCCATCTCGCCGGGATGCGGCGTGATCACGATCGGGCGCTCGTCGAGCCCACGCAGCAGCGTCGTGTCGCCAGCGCAGGCGTTGAGCGCGTCGGCGTCGAGCACGAGCGGCGTCTCGCAGCGCTCCAGCAGCCCGCGGACGAACGCCGCCACCTGCGGCCCGCCGCCGAGGCCCGGGCCCACGGCGACGACGTCGGCGTCGAGCGCCAGGACCTCGTCGACCGCCGCCGCCGTGACGCGGCCGCCATTGTCGTCGAGTGGCAGCGTCATGAACTCCGCGCCGAGCCCGGCCACGATCGCCTGCACCGACGCCGGCGTCGCCACGGTGACGAGCCCGGCTCCGGCCCGCAGGGCCGCGCGTGCCGTGAGCGCCGCCGCGCCAGAGAGGCCGCGCGAGCCGGCGGCGATGACGACGCGGCCGAAGTCGCCTTTGTGCGCGTCCGGACTGCGCGGCGTCAGCAGCGTGCGCACGTAGTCGCGGGTCAGGAGGAACAGCCGCGGGCCGTCGACCTCGTCGACGACGAAGCCGGGGATGCCGATGTCGGCGATGACCACGTTGCCGACGGTGTGCTCGGCCGGTGGCAGCACGAGCGGCACCTTCGGGGCGCCCAGGGTCACGGTGACCGCGGCGTGCAGCGACGGCCCGATCGGCTCCGCGGCGTCGGCCGACAGGCCCGAGGGGAGGTCGATCGAGACCACCGGGACGTCGGCCGCGTTGAGGTCGGCGACGATGGTCTCGTGCAGGCCGCTCAGCGCACGGCTCAGTCCGGTGCCCATCAGCGCATCGACGACGACGTCGGCGCCGGTGACGTGGGAGCCGTGCAGCTCCCACGCCGCGGCATCCGCCACTTCCACGACCGGCGTGCCGATCTGCCCGAGGATGTCGAGGTTGAGGCGCGCGTCGCCGCGGACGTCGGCGGCCGTGCCCACCAGGAACACCGCGGGCTCGACGCCACGCTGGTGCAGGCCGCGAGCGACGACGAAGCCATCCCCGCCGTTGTTGCCGGTGCCGCACAGCACGGCCACGCTGCGCGAGCCGAGGTCGTCGACCAGCGACTCGAGCGCCGCCACCACCTGGCGGCCGGCGTTTTCCATCAGGACGATCGACGGCAGCCCGATCTCCTCGATGGTCCGGCGGTCGGCGTCGCGCATCTGGCGCGCGTTGAGCACCCGCAGCGGCCGCACGGATCGCGAATCGGTCATCGGTTCGGGCGGTCAGGCCCGCTTACGCGTACGCCTCCATCGGCGGGCAGATGCACACGAGGTTGCGGTCGCCGTAGGGGTTGTCGACGCGGCCCACGCTGGGCCAGAACTTGTGGGTCTTCACCCACGGCAGCGGATAGGCGGCCTGCTCGCGGGTGTAGGGATGGGTCCAGGAATCGGCCGTGACCACCGCCGCGGTATGCGGCGCGTTCTTCAGCACGTTGTCCTTCGCGTCGACCTTGCCGGTGACGACGTCCTCGATCTCCTGCCGGATGGCGATCATGGCGTCGCAGAAGCGATCGAGTTCGCCCTTGTCCTCACTCTCGGTCGGCTCGATCATCAGCGTGCCGGGCACCGGGAACGACACGGTCGGGGCGTGGAAGCCGTAGTCCATCAGGCGCTTGGCGACGTCGCCTTCCTCGACACCGGCGGCCTTGAACTTCCGCAGGTCGAAGATCATCTCGTGCGCGACGCGGCCGTTCTCGCGGGTGTAGAGCGCGTCGTAGTACGGCTCCAGCCGCGACTTCAGGTAGTTGGCGTTGAGGATCGCGTACTTCGTCGCCTCCGTGACACCATCGCCGCCGAGCATGCGGATGTAGCCGTAGGAGATGAGCAGGATGCTGGCGCTGCCCCACGGCGCCGCCGCCACCGGCAGGATGCCCTTGGCGCCGCCGGTCGTCGCCAGCGGATGGCCCGGCAGGTACGGCGCCAGGTGCGCGGCCACGCAGATCGGACCCATGCCCGGGCCGCCGCCGCCGTGCGGAATGGCGAACGTCTTGTGCAGGTTGATGTGGTTGACGTCGGCGCCGATGATCGCCGGGCTGGTCAGGCCCACCTGCGCATTCATGTTGGCGCCGTCCATGTAGACCTGCCCGCCGTGCGCGTGCACGGTGGCGCAGATGTCCATGATGGCGTCCTCGAACACGCCGTGCGTCGACGGATAGGTCACCATGAGCGCGGCGAGGTTGGCGGCATGCGTCGCCGCCTTGGCCTTCAGGTCCGCGACGTCGACGTTGCCGTTCTCGTCCGACGCGACGACCACGACCCGGTAGCCGGCCATCACCGCGCTGGCCGGGTTGGTGCCATGCGCCGATGCCGGAATGAGCACCACGTTGCGATGTGCCTCGCCGCGGTCCTCGTGCCACGCGCGGATCACGAGCAGGCCCGCCAGTTCGCCCTGCGCGCCGGAGTTCGGCTGCAGGGACGTGGCGGCGAACCCGGTGATCTCGGCCAGCGCGGCTTCGAGCTCGCGGCAGATCTGCGCGTAGCCCTCGGTCTGATCGGCCGGGGCGAACGGATGGAGCTTCGAGAACTCCGGCCAGGTCACCGGGAACATCTCGCTGGCGGCGTTGAGCTTCATGGTGCACGACCCGAGCGGAATCATGGACACATCGAGGCCGATGTCCTTCCGCTCGAGCTGCTTCATGTAGCGCATCATCTCGCTCTCGGAGCGATGCTGGTGGAACACCTGATGCGTCAGGAACGCGCTGGTGCGGCGCAAGGCCGGCGGCAGGGCGTCGCCGGCGGCGCGAGCGCCGGCCGGGCCCGCAGGCTTCCCGGCAGCCGCGGCGAAGACGCCGATCAGCGCGGCGACGTCGTCGGCCGTGGTCGTCTCGTCGAACGAGACGCCGATGCCGGTGACGCCGGCGCGCCGCAGGTTGAAACCGGCCGCGACGGCCTTCGTTGCGACCGTCGAGGCCTGCGCCGCCGTCAGGTCGAAGTGCAGCGTGTCGAAGTAGTGCGCGTTGGCCTGCGTGATGCCCAGCGCGGCGACGCCCGCGGCGAGCGCGCGCGCGTGGTCATGCACCTGGCGCGCGATGTCCGTGAGACCGTCGGGGCCGTGGTAGACCGCGTACATCGCCGCCATGTTGGCCAGCAGCGCCTGCGCGGTGCAGATGTTCGAGGTCGCCTTCTCGCGGCGGATGTGCTGCTCGCGCGTCTGCAGCGCCATGCGGTAAGCGCGGTGGCCCTGCGCATCGACCGACACCCCGATGATGCGGCCCGGGGCGTGACGCACGTGGTCCTGGCGCGTGGCGAAGAAGGCCGCGTGCGGCCCGCCGAAGCCGAGCGGCACGCCGAAGCGCTGCGAGTTCCCCACCACCACGTCGGCCCCGAGCTCCCCGGGCGGCGTGAGCAGCGTGAGCGCGAGCAGATCGGTTGCCACGGCCACCAGCACCTTGGCGGCGTGCGCGGCCGCAATCACCGCCGACGGATCGACGACGGCGCCGCGATCGTCGGGGTACTGCAGCAACACGCCGAAGACATCGGCGTCGTCGAACCGCATGTCGGCGACTGCCTGCACCTTCAGCGTGATGCCGAGCGGTTCGGCGCGGCTCTGCAGCACGGCGAGCGTCTGCGGGAACACGGTGTCGGCCGCCAGGAACACGCCGCCGGTGGTGAGCTTCTTCGGCGAGACGCGGTGCAGCAGTGTCATCGCCTCGCCCGCAGCCGTGCCCTCGTCGAGCAGCGACGCCGTCGACACCGGCAGGCCGGTGAGGTCCGCCACCACGGTCTGGTAGTTCAGCAGCGACTCGAGCCGCCCCTGCGCGATCTCGGCCTGGTAGGGCGTGTAGGGCGTGTACCAGCTCGGATTCTCGAACAGGCAGCGGCGAATCACGCTCGGCGTGATGGTGTCGTAGTAGCCCAGTCCGATGAACGACCGCAGGACGCGGTTCTTCGCCGCGATGCCCTTGAGCCGTGTCAGGTAGGCGTGCTCGGTGTCGCCCGGCGGCAGCGCCACCGGCCCGGGGCGGCGGATCGCGGCGGGAATCGCCTCGTCGATCAGGGCATCGAGCGACGGCGCGCCGATCGCGGCGAGCATCTCGGGCAGGTGATGCGGGCGGGGCCCGACGTGGCGGCGTACGAACGTGTCCATCGAGTGAACCAGCTGAGGGAGAAGGGCCGGACCGGGCCTACTGCGTGAGCGCCTCGTAGGCGCCGGCGTCGAGCAACGCGTCGACGTCGGCCGTACTGGCGAGCTGCACCTTGATCATCCAGCTGTCATGCGGCGCGCTGTTGATGGCGTCGGGCCGATCCTTCAACGCGGCGTTGACCTCGGTGACCGTGCCGCTGATCGGCGCGTACAGCTCCGACACGGCCTTCACCGACTCGATGGTGCCGAACGTCTGGCCCACCGTGAGCGTGGCGCCGACCTCGGGCAGATCGACGTAGACCACATCACCGAGCTGCTGCTGCGCGAAATGCGTGATGCCCACGGCGCCGGTGCCGCCGTCGATGCGCACCCACTCGTGGTCCTTCGTGTACTTCAGGTTGGTCGGATACATGCAGCAGCTCCTGGACTAGCTCTTGGGACGCTTGTAGAACGGCATCGGGACGACGACGGCACGCGCCAGGCGGCCCCGAATGTCCACGGTGAACTCGGTGCCAACCGCGGCCAGCGCCGTGGGCACGTAGGCCATGCCGATGGCCTTCTTGAGGAACGGCGTGTGCGTGCCCGACGTGACCACGCCGACCGTGGCGCCGTCGTGGACCACGCCGTGCCCGTGACGCGCGATGGCGCGGTCGAGCATCTCGAAGCCGACGATCTTCTTCGCGACGCCGTCGGCCTTCTGGCGGTCGAGCACGGACTTGCCCGTGAACTCCGCCTTGTTCCAACCGACGATCCAGCCGAGATCGCACTCGAGCACGGTGGACGTCTCGTCCATGTCGTTGCCGTAGAGACGCATCGCGGCCTCGAGGCGCAGCGTGTCGCGGGCGCCGAGGCCGCACGGGACCAGCCCGTCGGGCGTCCCCGCCTCGAGCAGCGCGTTCCAGATCTGGGTCGCGAACTGCGGCGGGACGAAAATCTCCCAGCCGTCTTCGCCGGTGTAGCCGGTGCGCGACAGCGTGCCGCGCACGCCGGCGATCTCGCCGTGCGCGAACCAGTAGTACTTGATGGTCGAGAGGTCGATCGCCGTGAGCTTCTGGACGATGCCGCGCGCCTTCGGCCCCTGCACGGCGATGAGCGCGTAGCGGTCGGACGAGTTCACGATCGCGACCTCGCCGACCTCGGGCGCGTGGGCCGCGATCCAGGCGTGGTCCTTCTCGATGTTCGAGGCGTTGACCACCAGCAGGTAGTGGCGCTCGGCGAAGCGATAGACCAGCACGTCGTCGACGAAGGTGCCCTCGGGCGTCGTGAGCGCCGAGTACTGCGCCTGGCCGTTCTGCAGCTTGGCAGCGTCGTTGGTCGTGATGTGCTGGATAGCGGCGAGGGCGTTCTCGCCGGCCAGCTCGATCTGGCCCATGTGCGAGACGTCGAACAGCCCCGCCGCGCTGCGCACCGCCAGGTGCTCAGCGCTGATCCCGGAGTACTCGACGGGCATGTCCCAGCCGCCGTAGGGCACCATGCGGGCGCCAAGGGCGACGTGAGCGGCGTGCAGGGCGGTCTTCTTCAGCGGCGAGGCGGTGTCATTCATGCGGGGTCCGTCGAGCGCGGAATATCCGCAAAAACGTACTACGCCCGACCAGCGGGGTCAAGGACGCGCGCCTGTCGGCGCGGGCGCTAGGCGACGTCGTTCCGCACGGCCGGCGCGTCGCGGTCGCGATAGCGCAGATGCGCCTGCAGGGTGTGATAGCTGATGCCGAGCGCGCGGCACGCCTTGCGCTTGTTGTGTCCCGACCGCGCCAGTACCAGGCGCGCATAGCGGCTCGCCCACGTGCGCAGGCTGTCGTTGGCCTCGAGCGACGGGACGACGACGTCGGCGTACGAGCCGCGCAGCGCCGGCGGCAGGTCGTCGAGATCGATGACGCGCGACGTCGACATCGCCAGGGCGCCCTCGAGCGTGCGTTGCAGCTCGCGAACGTTGCCTGGCCAGTGATAGGCCTGCAGCGCCTCGGCCGCCGTGGATGACAGGGCCACGTGTCCGCGCGGCCCGTGGGCGGCCAGGAAGTACTGCGCCAGCTCGAGGATGTCGTCGCGTCGCGCCCGCAGCGGCGGCACCACCACTTCCAGGCCGCTCAGGCGGTAATACAGATCCGATCGAAAGTGCCCCTGGTCGGCCAGGCCTGCCAGCGGCCGGTTCGTCGCCGCGACGATGCGCACGTTGAGCCGCCGCGTCGCGTGGCCGCCGACGCGCTCGACCGCCAGCTCCTGGATCGCCCGCAGCAGTTTCGCCTGGGCCGCGAGCGACAGCTCGGCGACCTCGTCGAGGAACAGGGTGCCGCCATCGGCGTGCTCGAACTTCCCGCGCCGTCCGCGGACGCCGGTGGCGGTGCGATCCTCGATGCCGAAGAGCTCGGCCTCGAGCAGCGACTCGACCAGCGCCGCGCAGTTCACGGCCACGAACGGCCCGGCCCGGCGCGGGCTGAGGTCGTGCACCTGGCGCGCGACGAGCTCCTTGCCCGTGCCGCTCTCCCCCTGCACCAGGACGGTGAAGTCGCTCAGCGCCACGCGCTCGATGCGGGACCGCAGCGCCTTCATCTGCCCGCTCGAGCCGATGAGCGGGGCGGCGCCGGCGCTGGTGCGGGGCGCGGCCGAGCGCGGCACCAGTTGACGGTCGGCGGCCAGGGCGAGCGTGAGCAGGTGCGCGGCGGTGTCGAGCATCTGCTGATCCCACAAGTCGAGCGGCCGGCCGTCGAGGCCCAGCTCGAAGTAGATGTCGTGTGCCGAGGTCGGTCCCGACGAGCGCACGCGTGCGCCACGTCCGCCGCGCTCCGTCGACGGCAGTTCGGCCTGGACCGCGCGCAGCCAGTCGGCGCCGAGCGCGCGCGCGAGCCCGGACTCCAGCACGCCGGCCAGGCGCACGTGAGGCTCGCCGGACACGAGATGCGTAGCCAACGCCCGCACGATGCCATGCAGGCCCTGGCGCCGATCGGGCTGGCGGGCGCTCCTTGCCGTGTCGTCCGCGCGCTGCCGCTGTTCCATCCGGAACCTCCCTGTGTCGACCGGTGTTACCAAGCGCGATGCCACCGGCGTCGGGCCGCGTCACGCGTTGAAATTCCGAGGATTTCCAGCAATGCGTGTGACCGTGATCCGCCGCGGGTAGACGCTACCCGCGGCCGATCACGGCCACGTCGGGTAGCGCATACCCACTACCCTGCCAGTGCGGCGTCGAAGTGCAGCGCGCACTGGAACCGCAGCGGCGCGAGCTGCACGACCCAGCAGCGCAGCACTCGCACCCGGACGTGGTGTCGGTCCCCGGCGAGCGCTTCGAGGGTCAGTTCGGTTCGCGCGCCAGGACGCAGCGGGGCTCCCGACTCCACGAGCGCTCCCGTGTGCGACAGCACGACCACCGCGACATCCACCCCCGGCCTGACGACCGCCAGCGCCTGGACACCGAGTCCGGCCGCCGGCCCGCGGGGGGCGCGCCGCCGATCGCCACGCGTCAGTACGGGCGCCACGCGCGGCGCCCCGGATCGAATCGCAAGACGCGTGCCCGGCCGGTGACGCCGGCGACTCGCACGGCGAACTGCGCGCCGCCGCGGCCGCTGACGTACAGCGTGCCGCCGTTGGAGGTGCCCATCGGCGACAGGCTCAACTGGTCGGCGGCGCCGGCGCGCACCGGGTCGTCGGACGCGCTGAGCACGCCCGTGTCGTCGATCGCCGGCACGGTGGCGGCAATTCCGAATCGGGCGCGCGGGAAGTGATCCTCGAGGCGGTCGGCCTGCCGAATCACCGGATCGATGCCGGCCGTCACGTCGGCGGCCGTGACACCATCGCCATCGCCATCCGCGACGACGTCGAAGCTCACCGGCGCGGTGCGACGGAAGCGCACCGCCACGGCCCGTTGGCGTCGCGCGGCGTCGAACCGCGCCGAGGCCACCTGCGCGGCGAGGTAGCGCGCCGCCGCGGCGGTGTCGAGCGTGTCGGCGGCGCGATCCAGCGCCGGCACGGTCACGACGAGCAGCCCGGCCACGACGCCGGCGACGACGAGGCACTCGACCAGCGAGTAGCCATCGGCGGAGCGCGAGACGCCGCGGGCTTGCGCCCGCGGCCCCCCGCCCGCGCTACTGCGGCTTGGCCTCACCCTTGGCGCTCCCCACGGTGACGAGCGGACGCAGCCGCAGGAAGCTGCGTTCGCCGATGCCCTGGATCTTCATCAGGTCCTCGACCTTCTTGAAGCCGCCGTTCTTGGTGCGGAACTCGACGATCCGCTGCGCGGCGCGCGGGCCGATGCCGGGCAGCCCCTCGAGCTCGGCGGTCGATGCGGTGTTGAGGTTGACGGCGGATGCGGGCGCGGGCGCGCCCTTCGCCGCAGGTTCCTGCGCCGCGACGATGGCCGGCGCGCCGATCGCCAGGGCCGCGACGAATGCCAGACGGGTGAACGTGGACGTCATGAACGTGTCTCCTTGAACGGGGTGTGGGACGCGCCGGCACGGCCCCCTCGACGGACACCCGAGGTCAACGGTCACCACGCCGGGTGGCCCGTGCCGACGCGGCGAGGCACTGCAAGACCGACGACGTGGCGGCCAGCGGCGAGGCAAGCCGCTGTGCCGCGAGGACTTGGCGGCACGACCACGCAGGCCGCGGCGCGCCGCGGGCGCGGACGGGCGTCAACCGGCGGCGACGCTCGGCAGACGCAAAGGCCGCGTCCCCGCCACGACGCGGAGGCAACCGCTGTTGGGGGCCACGTAACCGCCGTCGACCTCGGCGACCGACCCGTCCGTACGGCCGGCCGTCCGCGTAGAATGCCGCGCAGGAGTTCCCCGATGCGCCACCCCCGCTCTGGTGCCCTGCTGCTCGCGTGTCTCGCCGCCGCCGTGCTGACCCTGCCGGTGGCCGCGCGTCAGGCGCGCGCCGTCGCCGCCGCCTGCTCACGCGTGTGGGCCGGTCACGAGCCCGAGATCGAGCAGCTGCTGGCCAAAGCGCCGGTCGAGCGGCTCGAGGCGGTGCCCATCGGCGTCACCAAGCCGCAACGCGGCTACTTCCCCGCCGGCAGCCTGGCGCAGCGCTTCGCGTGGAAGGCGCTGCCGCCGATGCGCCGCGGCGGCTACATGGAGAGCTACAAGGCCGAGATCGCCGCCTACAAGCTCGATCGGCTGCTCGAGCTCGGCATGGTGCCGCCGGTCGCGGAACGGACCGTCGAAGGCAAGGTCGGCGCCGCGGTGCTGTGGATCGAGCAGACCACGCCGTGGAACAAGGACAAGCCGGCGCAGGGCCCCGAACCGGGCTGGTCGAAGCAGGTCAGCCGCATGAAGCTCTTCGATCGACTGATCGCCAACATCGATCGCAATGCCGGCAACCTGCTCTACGACGCCGACTGGCATCTCTTCCTGATCGATCACTCGCGCGCCTTCACGACCCGCACGTCGCTCGACAACATCGCCACGCTGGGCCTGGTCGATCGGGCGCTGTGGACGCGCGTCGACGCGCTGACCGCCGCGGACCTGGAGCGCGCGCTGGGGCCCTGGCTGTCGGCCGATGAGCGCACCGCCGTGCTGACCCGGCGCGACAAGATCCGCCGCGAAATCGACGAGCTGGTCAAACGCCGCGGCGCCGTGCAGGTGTTTCTGGACTAGATTCGATCTCGATGCGTCTGGTCCTTGCACTCACCGCCGCCCTCGCCGCGGCCCTCACCGTCGCGCCGCAGGCGCAGTCGTCGCGGCGCGTCGTGGCCGTCGGCGACGTGCACGGCAGCCTCGACGGGTTCCTGGCGGTGCTGCGAGCCGCCGGCCTGGTGAACGCCGAGGGGCGCTGGAGCGGCGGCACGGCCACGCTGGTGCAGACCGGCGACGTCACCGACCGCGGCGCCGGCGTACGGGGCGCGTTCGACCTCATTCGCCGGCTCTCAAAGGAAGCCGGCGCCACCGGCGGCCGGGTCGTGCCCGTGCTCGGCAACCACGAGGCGATGAACCTGCTCGGCGAACTGCGGGACGTGACGCCGGAGATCTGCGCCACGTTCGCCGGCGCTGACGCCGACAAGGTGCGCGAGGACGCGTGGCGCGACTACGAGAAGCTCGTGCAGCGCCGGGCCCGCGATCGCGCTGGCGAACAGCCGCCGGGGCTGATTCGCACCAGGGAGAGCTTCCTCGCCGCCTATCCGCGCGGGTGCCTCGAGTACCGCCGCGCGCTCGGGCCCGACGGCGACTACGGCAAGTGGCTGCGCACGCTGCCGATCGTGGCGCGGGTCGAACGCAGCGTCTTCATGCACGCCGGCGCCCCGCCCGACACCACCGAGTCGATCGACGAGTTGAATCGCACCGCGCGCGCCGAGGTGACGCGCGCCGATCGGCTGCTGAAGCGCCTGAGCGATGCCGGCCTGGCGGCGCCGTGGTTCCGCATCGAGGACACCATCAACGTCGCCGCCGCCGAGGTGCGCTGGGTCAACGCCCTCGTCGCCCGCGCCAAGGAGACCGGCGAGGCGCCCGACGTCCGCGGCGTCGACCCGCAGCTCGTGCAGGACGTCAGCGCCCTGCTCGGCATCGCCGAGTGGTCGCTGCTGAAGCCCGAGGGGCCGTTGTGGTATCGCGGCTACGCGATGGCCGAGGAGGCGACGATCGACGCGCCGCTCACCGGGCTGCTGGAACGCTGGGACGCCGATCGTCTCGTCGTCGGTCACACCGTGAACCGCGACTTCCACATCCACACCCGTCTCGCTGGACGGCTGTTCCTGATCGACACGGGCATGCTGGCGCCCGTCTACAAGGGCTCGCCGTCGGCCCTGGAACTGGTGGACGGCGTGGCCAGGGCGCTGTACGCCGACGGCCGGGTCGAAGACCTCGTGCCGCCGCGCCCGTGACGGCGTCAGGTCGGCTTCAGGCGCCGACGGCCCAGTCGACGGTGCGGCGCAGGCCTTCGTCGAAGCTCACCGTTGGCGCGTAGCCAAGCAGCGTCGCGGCCTTGGTGATGTCGGCCTGCGAGTCGCGGACGTCGCCGGCGCGGGCCGCGCCGTAGCTCGGCGTGATCGCCGTGCCCATCAGGCGCTGCAGCGTCGCGAGCAGCTGATTCAGCGACACTCGACCGTTGGTGGCGACGTTGACCACCTGGCCGGCGACGTTCGGGGCCACGGCCGCCTTCAGCACGCCGTCGACGGTGTTCGCGACGTAGGTGAAATCGCGCGTCTGCTCGCCGTCGCCATGCACGGTGGGCGTCTGGCCGTCGGCCAGGGCACGGATGAACAGCGAGATGACGCCCGAGTACGGCGACGACGGATCCTGGCGCGGCCCGAACACGTTGAAGTAGCGGGTCGACACCGTCTCCAGCCCGTAGAGCGACGTGAACATCTGCAGGTACTGCTCGCCGACGAGCTTCTGCAGCGCGTAGGGCGACAGCGGCCGCGCCGGCATGTCCTCGTGTTTGGGCATGACCGGGCTGTCGCCGTAGACCGACGACGATCCCGCGAAGACCAGCCGCTTCACGCCGGCGTCGCGCGCCGCCACCAGCATGCTCAGCGTCGCATCGACGTTGGCCCGGTTCGAGGTGATCGGATCGGCGACCGACCGGGGCACCGACGGAATCGCCGCCTGGTGCAGCACGTAGTCGATGCCCTCGGCGGCGCGACGAGCCACCTCGGGGTCGACGATGTCCCCTTCGAGGAACTCCGGCGTCGCGTTGGCGCCGGCGGCGCGCGCCGCCGCGGTGGCGGCCTCGAGATTCGCCCGCTTGCCGGTGCTGAGGTTGTCGACCACCCGCACGGCATCGCCGCGGATGAGGAGACGTTCGACGAGGTGCGAACCGATGAAGCCTGCGCCACCGGTGACGAGGTAGTGCGCCATTACTGCGGCCACCCGCTCTGGGGCAGCCCCGGAATCAGGCGCAGCGCGTTCTTGTAGTAGAGCTTCTTGAGCACGTCGTCTGGCAGCCCCATGCCGTACAGCTTCCAGAACGCGTGGTAGTCGCGGTAGTAGTCGAAGTACTCGTCGTTGGTCTCGAACACCCGCCAGAAGTACGGGAACTCGTCGGGTTGGAAGCTGTCTTTCCCGAACAGGATGCGGTCCTGGTACTTCACGAAGAATTCACGGGCGGCGCGCGGCTGCCGGCCGAGCTCCGCCAGAATCGCGCCGACCTCGAGGTGCACGTGCGGCATCTCGTCGAGGAGCTGGCCGGCGCGCGCCAGGTCGTTGGCGTGATACGCAAAGTGCGCGGCGATGAACGTGGTCTTCGGATGCTTCCTGAACATCCGGTTGCGCTCGCCAATCAGCTCCTCGAAGCGCGGGAACTCGCCGGCGGGATAGCGCCGGTCGCGATACAGGGCCAGCTCGAGCCAGCGCTCGTTGTGGACGTCGATGGTCTCGAAGAACTCCTGCGGCTCGGCGGTGTGGATCAGCACCGGCAGGCCGAGGCGGCCGGCCGCGTCCCACACCGCATCGAGCTCGGGGTCGTCGATCTTGAGCCGGCTGCCGTCGGCCTTGCGGTAACGCAGGCCGAACGCCTTCGAGATCTCGCCGATGCCCAGGGCGCCGGCCTTCTTGTCGGCCTCGAGCTGCGCCACGGCCTTCGCCGCCCAGCCCGGACCGACGTTGCGGAAGTCGAGGTCGGTGAACTGCACCATCCGGTCCTTGAACCGGCTGGCCTTGAGCGCGCCGACGGCCTGCACCAGGCGATCGCCCTGCGTCCCGCTGGCGTTGACCAGCACGCGCAGGTTGTTGGCGTCCATGCCCTGCACCACTTGGGCGAACTGCGCGTCGCCGATTGGCGCCGGCTGGTGGCTGTGCACGTCGATCACCGGGAACTTCGCCTTCGGCGTCGGGTGCTGCGGCGTCTTCAGCGTGGTCCGCGGCTTGTACTGCGTGATGGTGGGTTCGGGGAACTCGGGCGTGCGGCCGTCCCCGGGCCGCCGCATGAGGCCGCCCTGGCGCGGGCCGCCGCCCTGCGGCGCCTGGTCGGCGCTGAGCGCGCCGGTCGCCACGAGCGCGGCGCCGGCCAGCGCGCCCGCTATGGCAATTGCTCGAATCGTCATCGTGCTCGTGCCCTTCTGAACTGAGTGCCGCAGTGACCCTGTAAGCCGAATTCTGTCCACCGTCGCCCTCGCGCCTCGCGGCGCTCAGGCGACGGCGGGATGACCATTCCTCTAGGCCCGCCATTGCTGACGGGCTCGAGCGACCTACCCGGA
>CADEDM010000101.1 GCA_902826065.1 uncultured Acidobacteriota bacterium
CCAAGGTGAGCATGCGCCTCGTGCCCAACCAGGACCCGAAGAAGATCGGCGACCTGTTCGAGGCCTACGTGAAGCAGGTGATGTCGAAGGCGGTGGCGGTCGAGCTGACGCGCATGCACGGCGGCAAGCCCTGGATGACCTCGTTCGACAACCAGTACGTGCAGGCCGCCGGCCGGGCGATCGAGCGCGGGTTCGGCAAGACGCCGGTCTTCAACCGCGAAGGTGGATCGATTCCGGTCGTGGCGACGTTCCAGGAAGAGCTCGGCCTGCCCTGCGTGCTGTTCGGTGTCGGCCTGCCCGACGAGAACGCGCACGCCCCCGACGAGAAGATCGACCTGGGCAACTTCCACAATGGCGTGATCGCCTCGGCTGCACTGTACGAGGAGATCGGCCGCCTGCGGTGACATGGACGGCGTGCCGGGCGCGCTCGCGGCCTTCTACGGTCCGCTGGCTGCGCCACCCCGTGACCTGTTCGCGTTCTTCGTCTGGGACGTGATCTCGGCGCGCGCCCTGCCGGCGCGTCGCGACATCGCCTGGCTGGCCCTGAAGCGCCTGCCGGCGCTCACGCCAGACGCGATGTTCCGGGCCTCCAAGGAGGACCTGAAAGCGGCGATCGAGAGCCTCGGCGGTTTCGACGAACGCCTCGAGGCGCTGCGGGCCGGCAGCGGGCACTTCAAGCGCCATCGCGACCTGCCCGAGCGCGTCTCGGGCCCGCTGCGCGGGGCCGTACGCGCGCTGCGGGACGTGCCGCACCTGACGCCCGCCGCGCAGGTCCGCGCCCTCCTCTACGCCGGTGGCCATCCCCTGGCGGCGGCCGACGACGGCGTAGCCCGCGTCGTCAGCCGGCTGCACGGGCGACCGCCGACGTCGAGTGCGGCGACCCGGCGCTTCGCCCGACGCACGCTGGCAGCGGCGTTCGGCCGCGACCGCGACGTCCTGGGCCACAACCTCGTGCTGCTCGGCCATCACGCCAGCCGCGCCTGCGTGGAGCACGCCCCGCACTGCGGCGTCTGTCCCCTGCGCGACGGCTGCGCGTGGGGCCGGGCGCGGCTCAGTTGAGGGCCGCCACCCGTCGCCGGAGCGACTTCACGTGGTTCCAGACCTGCGAGGTCTCGTCGCGATCGTCGTTGCGGTCGGTCAGCGTGAGCAGGCGCAGGTACTCCTCGAGGTCGCGGAGGGCGGCGCCGTAGTCGTGCAGGTGGTAGGCGAGCAGCCCGCGATCACGCAGCTCCATCAGCGAGCCCGGTGACAGCGCCAGCAGCGCCTCGGTGACGACGCGGGCCTGCGGGAACGACCGGTTCTGCACGTACAGCCGCTTGAGGTTGAGGAGCATGCGCACGAACATCTGACGACGGCTGGCGCGGGCCAGCAGGTCCGGCGTGAACGCCGCGTCTTCGTCCTGCTGCGCCAGCAGCTCGCGGCAATCGCCGTCGGTGAGGATGGCGCCCTCGTTGAACGGATCGACGATCAGGCCGGGGCCGGGTTCGGCGGCCGTGCCTTCGTGGACGCGGACCAGAAAGTGCCCGGGGAAGTTGACGCCCTCGACGCGCAGGCCGGCGCGTCGCGCCACGTCCATGTAGACGATGGCCAGGGTGATCGGGATCCCGGTGCGGCGGTCGATCACCTGGTTCAGGCAACTGTTGCGCACGTCGGCGTACCGGTCACGGTTGCCGTGGAAGCCCAGCTCGCCGAACAGGCAGCGGTTCACGGCGTCGACCCGGGCGTGCAGCGGGCCTTCGACGCCGGCTGCCTCGGCCACCATGGCCAGCGCACGGACGCCGAATGCCTCGATGTGCTCGAGCCAGGGAGCGCCGTCGAGGTGCGGATATTCGACGGCGGCGATCGCCAGCGCCCCCGGCGCGACGTCGGTGCCGGCGCGGGCATCGGCGGCGGTGAGCGTTGCGGCGAGGGTCTCGCCGGATGGGATCATGCCGCGGTCTCGCAGAGCCGTTCGAGCGTCGGGCGATCCAGCGCGTGCAGGCCGGCGACGACGAGCTCGGCGTGCGGCGCCAGGGCCTCCGCCGGATAGCTGGTGGTCACCGCGATCGTGCGCAGGCCGGCGGCCGTCGCCGACTCGAGGCCCCAGCGCGAGTCTTCGACAGCGACCGTGCGCCGCGGGTCGAGCGGCCGGCCGGTGTGGCGCTGCAGCCGCGCAAACGCCTCGAGATACGGATCGGGCGCCGGCTTGGAGGCCGGGGTCTGGTCGGCGCCGACCACGGTGATGAAGCAGTCGCGCAGCCTGGCGCGGTGGAGCACGTCCTCGATCTCGTGCGTCTGTGCGCCCGACGCGATCGCCAGCGGCACGGCCGCAGCGAACGTGCGGATGAACGCGGCGGCGCCGGGGAAGACCATCTCGCCGGCGGCGGCGAGGGCCTCGAAGCGCCGGCCCTTCTCGGCCACGAGCCGCTCCAGTGTCGCCTCGTCGAGCGCCTGCGCCTGATCCCGGAACAGGTGGCGGAACGCCCCATGGTCGTCGAAGCCCAGGTAGTGGGCGTAGTACGCCTCGTCCGTCAACGTGACCGGCGAGCCACCGAGCGCGGCCTGGAACGCGCGCATGTGCAGGCGCTCGGAGTCGGCGATGACGCCGTCGAAGTCGAGGACGATGGCGTGCAACGCGCTCATCGGGTGGGCGTCAGCGCCTCGCCTGCGCGCAAACGCTCTCCGGCGCGGATCGGCACCTTGAGCCGGTTCTCCCTGGGAGGGAACGGGCAGTCGTACTCCTCGTTGTAGTAGCAGTACGGGTGATAGGCGGTGTTGAAGTCGACGACGTAGACTCCGCTCGCCTGCGGGTCGATGTCCATGTAGCGGCCGGCGGGGTACGTCTCGGTGCCGCTCGTCAGGTCGCTGAACGGCACGAACAGCCGCGCCACCTGCTCTCCGACTTCGGCGAAGGCCGTGAGCTTCTGCGGCTGGCCCCGCAGCGTGAACTCGAGCACGCCCACGCGTTCCATGTCGCGCTGCTTGCCGGTGGAGGTGGGCATCACGAGGCGCGTGCGCGGCTCCGCGAGCTTGAGCGTCGCCGGCGTGGCGTAGTCGGGATCGATGTCGAAGTAGCTGATCGGCAGGAACTTCGCCTGGTCGTCGGCCTTCACCGGCGATTCCGCGCTGCCGGACCGGAAGAACTCGTTCTTGCGCGCGCGCTCCTCGCCCACCTTGCGGACGTACGCGGCCTCGGGAGGTTCCTGCGTGCAGCCGTTCAGGGCGCCAAGCGCGAGCGCGACGACCGCAACACGCCACGCCGTCATGCCGAACACGCCATCAGTGTGCCACATCCACCTGCCGGGCGCCGGTTCAGGCGAACGGGAAACCACCGCGCGCCACTGCGGCATCGGCCAACTCGCGTCGCAGTGCGATGACATCCACGGGCGCGACCTTGAGTAACCGGCGCAGCGCCGCCAGGTGCGTGCGGCGCGTGTCCCCGGCGGCCAGCGCCGCCAGGGCCGAGCGGCCATTCAGCTCGATGCGTCCCGCGGCTTCGTGCACGACGACCGCAGCCGCGGCCGCATGGAGTGCTGCGGCCGAGGTCCCGGCCGCCGCTCTGGCCCGCAGCGCTGCGCTTTCGGCGGCGTAGGCGTCGATGACGATGTCGGCCAGCAGCGACAGCACCTCCTGCTCGGCGTCGAGGGCGGCGCCGTGCCGCTGCATGGCGACGCCGGCGACGAAGAGCGTCACCTTCTTGAACGCCTCGACCGCGCGCAACTCGGCATCGAGGGGGCCGTCGGCGCCAGAGGGCAGTGCCGGCGGTCCCAGGATCTCGTCCTGCAGCGCCCTGGCGGCGGCCATCAGCGGCAGGTCGCCCTTCACGCCCTTCTTCATCAGCATGCCGGGAATCAGGAGGCGGTTGATCTCGTTCGTGCCCTCGAAGATGCGGTTGACACGCGCATCGCGGTAACGCCGCTCGACGGGGTAGTCGGCGACGAAGCCGTTGCCGCCGTGGATCTGCACCGTCTCGTCGATCACGAAGTCGACGACCTCGCTGCCGTGGACCTTGGCAATCGAGGCCTCGACGGCGAACTCCTCGAGCGCCGCCAGGAGCGCGGTCGCGCCGCCGCCCGTGGCGGCGACCATGTCGTCGATCAGGCCGGCCGTGCGATAGAGCAGGCTCTCGAGCCCGTACTCGCGCGCCGTCATCTCCCCGAGCTTGTGGCGGATGGCGCCGAACGTCGCGATGGCCACGCCGAACTGGCGGCGGCCGGCGGCGTACTTCGCCGCGTCGGCGATGGCTTCCTTGGCGCCGCCGGAGGTCATGGCGCCCAGCTTGAAGCGGCCGAAGTTGAGGATGTTGAAGGCCACCTTGTGGCCGCGGCCGATCTCGCCGAGGACGGCCTCGGCCGGCACGCGGACATCCTGGAAGATCACCGGCGTCGTCGACGAGCCGTGCAGGCCCATCTTGTGTTCTTCGCGCCCGGTCGAGACGCCCGGCCACGCGCGCTCGACCACGAACGCCGTGAAGTGCTCGCCATCGACCTTCGCGAACACGATGTACACGTCGGCGAAGCCGCCGTTCGAGATCCACATCTTCTCGCCCGTGAGCAGGAACGAGCCATCGGGCTGGCGGCGCGCCACGGTGCGGCCGCCGAGCGCATCCGAGCCGGCACCGGCCTCGCTCAGACAGTAGGCGCCGGCCATCGTGCCGGCGACGAGGGGCGGCAGGTAGCGCATCTTCTGCGCGTCGGTGCCGAACATCACGATCGGCAGGATGGTCAGGTTGGCCTGCGCACCGAACGTCGTCGCGAACGAGGCGTTGTGGGCCAGCTGCTCGCTGACGATGAGCGACGAGATCTTGTCGAGATCGACCCCACCGTAAGCCTCGGGAACGTTCGTGCCCAGCAGCCCCAGCGCGCCGCACTTCACGAGCAGCTCGCGGTTCAGGGCCCAGTCCTTCTGCTCGAGGCGATCGAGCACCGGCAGGACCTCGGTGGTCATGAACCCGGCCGCAGTCTGCTCGATGAGGCGGTGCTCGTCGGTGATGCGCTCGCGCGTCATCACGTCAGCCGGGTCGCCCGCCGCCACCAGCCATCCGCCGCCGCGCTTCGTCAGGGGTGTCGTTGCCGTCGCCATCGTCCGTCTCCCGGTGCGCCGCTGCCGGCGCTCACATCCGCTCGAAGATCCCGGCCGCGCCCATGCCGCCGCCGATGCACATCGTCACCAGCCCGTAGCGGGCGCGTCGGCGCTGCATCTCGTGCACGATCGACGTCGTCATTCGCGCGCCGGTGCAGCCCAGCGGATGCCCGAGCGCGATGGCGCCGCCGTTGACGTTGAGCCGGGCCTCGTCGATGCCGAGCTCCGCCTGGCAGGCCAGTACCTGCGCGGCGAACGCCTCGTTGAACTCCACCAGGTCGATGTCGTCGAGCGTCAGGCCGGCCTGCGTCAGCGCCTTGCGCACGGCTGGCACCGGTCCGAGTCCGAAGAGCTCCGGCTCGACGCCCGCGGTGGCATACGTCACCAGCCGGGCCAACGGCGTGAGCCCGCGATCGCGCGCGTAGGTAGCCGAGACCACGATCACGGCCGCGGCGCCGTCGCTCGTCTGCGAGGAGTTGCCGGCCGTCACCGTGCCACTGACGTGGAAGGCCGGCTTTAACGACGCCAGCGCGGCGATCGAGGTGTCGCGCCGCGGGCCTTCGTCCTGCGCGAACGTCAGCTCCCGCGTGGCCGGGGCGCCGGACGCCGAGGGCTCCGTGAGCCGCACCGGCACCGGCACGATCTCGCCGGCGAAGCGGCCGTCGTCGATGGCCGCGATGGCCCTCGAATGCGACCGCAAGGCGAACGCGTCCTGCGCCTCGCGCGTGATCTGCGACTGCCGCGCGTGGTTCTCGGCCACGAGGCCGGTGCTCAGGTAGACGTCCGGATAGGTCGCGACCAGCGCCGGGTTGGGTGACACCTTGTGGCCGCCCATCGGCACCAGGCTCATCGACTCGGTGCCCCCGGCGACGACGGCGCGCGCCTCGCCGACACGGACGCGGTCCGCCGCGTAGGCGATGGCCTGCAGCCCCGAGGCGCAGAAGCGGTTCACCGTGACGGCAGACGCGGTCACCGGCAGGCCGGCCCGCAGACTGGCAATGCGAGCGACGTTCAGCCCCTGCTCCGCCTCGGGCATCGCGCAGCCGATGACGACGTCGTCGATGTCGGCGGCATCCACGGCCGGCACGAGCGCCAGCGCCTCGCGGATCACGAGTGCGCCCAGTTCGTCAGGCCGGCTGAAGCGCAGCGTGCCCTTCGGCGCCTTGCCCACCGGCGTCCGCACCGCCGCGACGATGACCGCGTCGTGCATGACTAGGCCTCCCAGTCGGCCAGCAGTCCCTCGACGGCGTCGCCGACCAGCGCCGTCTTCCCTTCGAACAGATGATTGGCGTGCTCGATCAGCGTGAGTTCCTTCGGCTCGGCGAGCGTGCCGTAGAACTTGCGCACGTCGGCGGCGGGAATCAGCTCGTCGTCTTCGCCGTGCACGATGAAGACCGGCTTCCCGGCGGTGGCCAGGGGCGCATAGTCGTAGCGGTCGACCGGAGGTGCGACCAGCAGGACGAGCGTCACGCGCGCGTCCTCCGCGCCCACCGAGCCGGCGATCCACGAGCCGAACGACATGCCGGCCGCCCACAGCGGCACCCCGGGGAAGCGATGCTCTGCGAACCGCAGGGCGGCCCGGAAGTCGTCCTGCTCGCCGGGACCGGCGTCGAAGGTACCGGTGCTGAGGCCGACGCCGCGGAAATTGAAGCGCAGGGCCGCGACGCCGACGCGGGTCAGCGCTTTCGCCGACTGGTAGAGCGCCTTGGTGTGCATCGTGCCGCCGTGCAGCGGATGCGGATGGCCGCATACCGCCACCGCGCGCGGGGGGGCGGTGGGCAGGTCGAGGCGCGCCTCGAGCGATCCGGCCGGGCCGGAAATCTCCCTAAGAAACTCGGTGGGCACGTTCGATCTCCGATGAGGGGGCCGGCGCGCGGCCGGGACGTTCGTCGTGGGCGGGCAGAGCGGCGAGGAAGTCGCCGACCGCGGCGGAGAAGTCCCGCGCGCGCATCACGGTGCCGTTGTGTCCGGTGTCAGCGAGCGTGACGACGCGGGCGCCAGGCAACCAGCGCCGGTACTGTCGCGTGGCGTCCGGCGGCACGACACGTTCGAGCGCGTCCTCGCCGGTGACGATGAGCGCCGGGACGTCGAGCGCACGTGCGGTCGAGCAGCGCGCGGTGGCGAGCCAGCGCAACCGTCGCGCCATGCGCGCCGACGACGCCGGTGAGCGGGCGATGCGCAAGCCGTGATCGAAGATGAAGCGCCAGCGGTCGCCGAAGGCGGGCAGCGACGTCCTCAGCTCCGGATAGACGCGCATCGGCGCACCGGCCCAGAACACGGGCGCCATCAGCGTCGGCGCGGTCAGATAGCGCTGCGCGCGGGCCGGCAGCGTCCATTCGGGCGGCGGCGCCGAAGCCACCACCAGCGCCTCGACCTCGCCCCGGTGCCGTGCCGCGTACTCCGTGGCGACCAGCCCGCCATACGAGACGCCGACAAGCACGGGATGCTCGAGGCCCTTCTGCCGGATTACCTGTTCGAGCTGGCGCACGTAGTTCTCGAAGCCGTCGTCGGCGCTCCAGTCAAAGCCGCTGGTCGGCTCGTCGGCCAGTGAGTAGGTGACGACGTGCCCCAGACTCGCCAACGCCTGCGCGGTCGGCAGCCCCCACTCGTAGCGGCCCTGGATGCCTGGCACCAGCACGATCGGACGTCCCGAGCCGAGTTCGACGATGCGCGGCGTCACGTCAGTTCCTCAGCGGCTTGCCGGTGGTGAGCGTGTGATGGATGCGGGCCAGCGTCTTCGGCTCGCCGAGCAGGCGCAGGAAGGCTTCGCGCTCCAGATCGAGGAGATGCTGTTCGCTCACGGTGGTCGCGTGCGGCACGGCGCCGCCGGCGAGCACGTGCGACAGCGCCCGGGCGACCGTCGCGTCGTGGTCGGTGGCGCGGCCGGCGCGCCATGCCAGGTGCACGCCGAGGTTCAGCGCTGCCTCGAGCGATTCGCCACCCACTGGAATCGGCTGTGGCACCGGCGGCCGGTAGCCCTCTGCCGCGCGCTGCAGCGCGACCCCTTTGGCGTCGGCGATGAGCCGCTCGCGATTCATCGAGAAGGTGTCTGCGGTCGAGAGATAGCCGAGGCGCACGGCATCGGGCCCGCTGGCCGAGACCTTGGCCAGCGCCACGGTCTCGAAGGCCTGCTGCACGAACGGCAGCGGGTCGGCGGTGGGCGAGGGGCGCCTCGCCATGGCGCGCGCCAGCATCTCCTTGGTGCCGCCACCGGCGGGAATGAGGCCGACGCCGGTCTCGACGAGACCCATGAAGGTGTCGCCGGCCGCGTGCACGCGATCGGCGTGCAGCGCGAACTCGCAGCTGCCGCCCAGCGCCAGGCCGCCCGGCGCGACGACTACGGGCACGGGGCTGTAGCGCAGGGCCAGCACGGCGCGCTGGAACGCGCGCACCATGACGTCGAGGTCGTCCCAGTTGCCCTCCTGCGCTTCGAGCAGGACGAGCATCAGATTGGCGCCGGCCGAGAAGTTGGGCGCCTCGTTGCCGACGACCAGGGCGCAATGCCCGCGCGCCGCCTCGTCGACACCAGCCTCGATCATGGCCAGGGTGTCGCCGCCGATGGCGTTGGCTTTCGAGTGGAACTGCACGCAGAGCACGCCGTCGCCGAGGTCGACGAGGCTGGCTCCGGGATTGGTGCGCACGACGTTGCCGGCGCGCACCGCCTGACCCAGCACCAGCAGGCCCGGGCCCGCGGGAGGCAGCGGCGCCTCGCGAATCTGGCGCTGCGCAGAGGCGAGTCGATCGGCCAGCAACTGCGGCACGTCACGGACGCCCGCGTCAGCGGCAGCATCGACGACGGCCTTCACGCCGATGGCGTCGATGAGCTCGAACGGCCCGAGTTCCCAACCGAAGCCCCACCGCATGGCGCGATCGACGTCGTCGAGGCCGTGCGCGATCTCCGTCGCCACTCTTGCGGCGTAGACGAGGGTGGGCGCCAGCGTCTCGCGCAGGAACGCGCCGACGCGATCGCGGCCCAGGAACAGCGCCTTGACGCGCGCTGCCGTGTCCTCGAGGGCGGCCGCCGCGGCGATCGACGGGAACGCCGGCTTCTGCTGCGGGCGGTACTCGAGGGTCGCGGCATCGAGCGTGAAGATCGCCGACCCGCCGCCCGCGTCCTTCCGGCGCTCGTAGAAGCCGCGACCGCTCTTCTCCCCGAGGGCGCCGCGTTCGAGCAGCCGCGCGAGCAGCAAAGGCGCCTGGAACCACTCGCGATCGGCGGCGCCGGGCAAGCGCTCCTCGAGATTCCGCAGCACGTGCGCCAGCACGTCGAGCCCGGCGATGTCCATCGTGCGGAACGTCGCCGAGGCGGGCCGGCCGATCGCGGCGCCGGTGATGGCGTCGACCTCGTCGATCGTGTAACGGCCGGCGTCGACGGCCCGCAGCATCGCCGCGACCCCGTGCAGGCCGAGGTGATTGGCGATGAAGTTCGGCGTGTCCCTGGCAACGACAACGCCTTTGCCCAGTGAGCGGTCGGCGAACGTGGCCATCGCGGCGACGACGGCAGGGTCGGTGTCCGGGGTGGGGATGAGCTCGAGCAACGGGAGATAGCGCGGCGGGTTGAAGAAGTGCGTGCCCAGCCAGCGACGGCGGATCTCGGCCGGCCACCCCTCGGCGATGGCGCCGACCGGGATGCCCGAGGTGTTGGTGCTGAGAATGGCCTGCGGGCCGCATGCTGGCAGGACGCGCGCGAAGAGCTCGCGCTTGACGTCGATGCGTTCGACCACGGCCTCCACGATCCAGTCGGCCGCGCCGACGAGCGCGACGTCGTCGTCGAACCCGCCGGTGCGAATCAGCCGCCACGAGTCGGGCGTGAACTGCGGGTCCGGCTTCAGGCGCTTCGCCTTGTCGAGGCCCTGCGCCGCGGCGTCGCGGGTCACGTCGAGCAGCACCGACGGCACACCGGCGTTGGCCAGGTGCAGCGCGATCTGCGCGCCCATCGTGCCGGCGCCGAGCACGGCGGCGCGGCGGATCACGCGGCGCCTCCCGTCGGCGCAGGGCGGCTGCCCACGCCGTGCAGGAACAGGTCGAGCACGGTGTCGGCGTCGTTCTCGAGCGGATAGCGCCGCCGGCTCAGCATCCAGTTCGTGGCCATCTCGTCGAGGGCGCCGAACAGGATCTTCGCCGCGGCCGTCGGGTTGATCTCGGCGCGGAACAGGCCGGCCGCCTGGCCGGCTTCGACCGCTTCGCGAATGATGCCGAGGTACTCACGCAGGTAGCTCGACGAGAAGCGCTCCATGAACTTCGTCGACTGGCGCAGTTCCACCTGGAACACGACGGCGAGATCGCGATCGCGGCCCAGACGTTCGAGGTGCAGGCGGGCGATGCGGCGCAGGCGTTCGCGCGGGTCGGTGGCGCCCACCAGGGCGGCGCGGCCTTCGGCAATGGCGTCTTTCATCGTGCGCTCGAACAGCGACACGAGCAGGTCGTCCTTGCTGCGGAAGTAGAGGTAGACGGTGCCGGCGGCGACGCCAGCCGCGCGTGCGACGTCGGCGACCTGGGCGTTGAAGAACCCGTGCTGGGCGAAGACGTGCGTGGCGGCGCGCATGATGGCGTCGCGTTTGTCCGCGATGGGGGCGCGGACGTCGGCAGCGCGGCGGGCGGGCGGCGGGACCGGAGCTGGACGGGGCATGAATGAATGTTCATTCATTCTTGAGCCGTCCGCGCGACGCTGTCAACCGGCACGACGCGGCCTCCGCCGGCACGGAGCGGGCTCTATAATCCCGGCCGATGCACGCGTGCGCCCCCCATCGCCTGCGCCACCTGACCGCGCGACTGCTGGCCATCGCCCTGATGACCGCGGCCGGTGCCTGCGGCGGAGACTCGGCCGGGACGTCGGCGACCTCCGGGCTGCGTGACCGGCTGGTGTTTGCCGCCGCCGCCGACGCCACCACGCTCGACCCTCACAACACCACGGACACCGAGTCGGACCAGGTGATCATGATGGTCTACGAGGGCCTGCTCGGCTTCGACGACGCGATGAAGATCGTGCCGAAGCTGGCCGAGCGCTACGCGGTCGCGGCCGACGGCGTCACGTGGACGTTCCACCTGCGGTCCGGCGTCCGCTTCCACGACGGCGCGCCGCTCGACGCGGCGGCGGTGAAAGCGAACTTCGACCGCGTCCTCGACCCGGTCGCCAACCACAAGCGCCTGTCGCTCTTCAGCATGATCGAGCGCGTCGAGGCGGTGGACCCGGCCACGGTCCGCATCGTCACGAAGTACCCATTCGGCGCCTTCGAGCCGACGATCGCGCACGTCTCTGCCGCGATCGTGAGTCCCACCGTCGCGGCGGCGAAGGGCAAGGCCTTCGGCAGCGCCGCCGACGCCGTGTCGGGTACCGGGCCCTATCGGGTGGCGAGCTGGAAGAAGGACCAGGAGATCGTGCTGGCCCGCTTCGACGGCTACTGGGCGGCGAAGGGGGCGACGCGCGAGATCGTCTACCGGCCCATTCCCGAAGCCGCAGCGCGCGTGCTGGCGCTCGAGAGTGGCGACGTCGACGTGATCAGCCGCATTCCGGCCACCGACATCCCGCGGCTCGAGCAGCGGGCCGACATCGCCGTCCACAAGCTGCCCGGCGTGGGCGCGCAGCAGTTCCGCTTCAACCTGGCGAAGAAGCCGTTTCACGACGCGCGGGTGCGCCAGGCGATCTCGTACGCCATCAACCGGCCGGCCATCGTGCAGAACCTGGTCGCCAGCTTCGCGCGGCCGTCGACGAGCGCGCTGACGTCGATCATGCGCGGCTACACGAACCTCGGTGAGATCCCGTACGACCCGGACAAGGCGCGGGCGTTGCTCAAGGCCGCCGGGTTTCCTGCCGGCTTCAAGACCAGGATCGCCACGACCCCGCGCTACCCGATGGGGGTCGAGCTGGCCGAAGCCGTGGCGGCCGACCTGAAGAAAGTGGGCATCGACGCCGCCATCGAGGTCTACGACTGGGCCACGATGGTGCAGTTCTGGGCCGGCCTGCCGCCCGAGAAGAACACGCAGGAGATCTTCATCATGGGCGCCGGGGCGTCGACCGCCGACGCCGACTGGGGTCTGCGGCCGATCTTCCGCACCGCGCCGACCAACGAAAACAACTACGGCTACTACTCGAACGCCGAGTTCGACCGGGTCATCGAGGCGGCGATGCGCGAGACCGACGCGGCCAAGCGGCAGGCGCTGTACACGCGCGCGCAGCAGATCGTGTACCTGGAGGACCCCGGCGCCGTGTGGCTGTTCGACACGCTTTACAGCGTCGCCACCCGCACGGCCGTGGACGGCGTCCGCCCCCAGGCCCTCGGCGTCGTCACGTTCGAGCGGGCCAGCGTCCGCGGCTCGTGACGCCGCCCCCGCTCGCCAGGCTCGCCTTGTCGGCCCTGCGCCGCCTGGTGCCGGTGCTGGCGGCGATCTCGGTGCTGGTGTTCTCGATCGTCCACGTCATTCCCGGCGATCCGGCGGTCATCGCCGCCGGCCTCGAGGCGTCGCCCGCCACCGTCGAGTCGATCCGCCGTGACCTGGGCCTCGATCAGCCACTGCCGGTGCAATACGCCCGCTTCGTGACGCGGGCGCTGCGCGGCGACTTCGGCACCTCCGTGCGCACCCGGGCGCCGGTCGGACAGGAGATCCTGGATCGCCTGCCGCACACCGCCACACTCGCGGCCGGTGGTGTGCTGCTGGCGCTCGTGATCGGCATGACGGTGGGCACCGCGTCCGCGCTGTCGTCGCACGTCGTGGTCGATCGCCTGCTCACGGCGGCGAGCCTGGTCGCCGCGTCGACGCCATCCTACTGGCTGGCGCTGATGCTGATGCTGCTCTTCTCGGTGACGTTGGGATGGCTGCCGGCCATCGGCGCCGGCACGCCGGCGCACTACGTGCTGCCGTGCCTCGCGCTCGGCCTGCAGTCGGCGGGCGCCGTCGCCCGCATGGCGCGGGCGGCCATCCGCGACGTCCTGACGCAGGAGTTCCTGCGCTCGGCCCGCGCCAAGGGTGTGCCCGAGTGGCGCGTGCTGCTCGCACACGGCCTGCGCAATGCGTTGCTGCCGGTGGTCAGCCTGGTGGGCCTGCGCATCGGCGGACTGCTCGCCGGCACCGTGCTCGTGGAAAGCGTGTTCGCGGTGCCGGGCGTGGGTCGCATGATGGCCGACGCCGTGGTGGCGCGCGACTTCCCGGTGGTGCAGGGCGGCGTGCTCGTCGTCGCGGCGATGGTGGTCGTGGTGAACGGCGTGACCGATCTCGTGGCGGCTGCCCTGGATCCGAGGGTGCGCGCGTGATCGGCCTGCGGCGCACGCTGCGGCGCGACGCCCTGGCGCGGGTGGCCTTCGCCGTGCTCGCCGCCGTGGCCCTTGCGGCGTCGGTCGGGCCGTGGCTGACGCCCTTCGATCCGCTGGCGGTCGATCTGGCCGCCAACTACCAGCCCAGCTCGCGCGCCCACTGGCTCGGCACCGACCACCTGGGACGTGACACCCTGAGCCGCCTGATCGCCGGCGCCCGTGTCTCGCTGGGCATCGCGCTGACCAGCACGGCCTGCGGGCTGGTGGCTGGCGGCGCCGTGGGCCTGGTCGCGGCGTGGCGCCGCGGCTGGATCGAACGGCTGCTGCTGCAGGGCGTCGACATCCTGCTGGCGCTGCCGGAGCTGCTGCTGGCGATCACGGCGATCACCATCCTTGGCCGCGGCACCGTCTCCACCGTCGTCGCCGTGGCCGTCTACGCCGTGCCCAGCTTCGCGCGCATCGCCCGCGCGGCGGCGCAGCCGATCGTACGCGGCGAGTTCGTGGCCGCCGCCCGCGCCTCCGGGGCTTCCGATCTGAGAGTGCTGGCGGTGCACGTGCTGCCCGGCTGCTGGCCGCCGCTGCTCGCCCACACGACGGTGATGCTGGGCAGTGCGATCCTGCTGGCCTCGGGGCTCTCGTTCCTGGGTTTGGGCGTGCAACCGCCGGACGCCGAGTGGGGCGCGATGCTGAGTCGTGGACGCGAGCTGCTCCGCACGGCGCCGCTGGGCGCCGTGGCGCCCGGGATGGCCATCACGCTGACGGTCCTGAGCTTCTCGGTGCTCGGCGACGGCCTGCGCGACGCCTCGCCGCGGCGCGGCGGCCGCCGCTGATCGCGCCGGCGGGCTACCGCACGGCGCGCTGCACGATCGCCTTGAACTGCTGGCGCAAGCGATCGGGATTCGCCGGCGAACTCTGCGTCATCAGCACGATCGCCGTCCGCGTCGACGGGTCGTTCCAGAAGATCGTGCCGGCGGTGCCGTCCCACCCGTACTCGCCGACGCTGGCGCCGCTGCCGTCGGGCACAACGAGGACGTCGACGTTGGCGAGGCCCCAGCCCTTCGATCCACCCCGGGCTTTCAGGATCTCGGGCGCGAGGCCATTGGTGACGATGCGCCGCGCCGTCTCGGGCGTCAGCAGGCGGACGCCGTCGAGCGTCCCGCCGTCCAGCAGCATCTGCGCGAAGCGCAGGAAGTCGGGCACGCTCGACACCAGTCCCACCGCTCCTTCGATGAGCGCGGGTTTCTCGGTGAACGGCACCGCCTCGATGTCCACGGCCCCCAGCCCACCACCCGGCGCCGGGCCGTAGACCGTGGCCAGGCGGGCGCGACGCTCGCCCTCCACCAGGAACACGGTGTCGGACATCCGCAACGGCCCCAGCACGCGCGTCGAGAGAAACGCGTCGAACGCCTGCCCCGACCACACCTCCACGAGCCGCCCCAGCACCGTCGTCGCCTCGCTGTAGCGGAAGCGCGTGTGAGGGTCCTCCATCAGCGGCGCTGCGGTGATCTTGCGGACGAACTCGGGGAGCGCGTCGGCGCGCGAGCGGACGCCGAGTGTCCGGTAGAGCTCGGACGTGCGATGGCTCAACCCCGAGGTGTGCAGCAGCAGATCCTCGACGGTGACCGCGCGGGCCGGTGGACGCGGGGTCGCGCCCGGCGTGTCCACCACGCGTACCGCCGCGAACTCAGGCAGGTACTTCGACACTGGATCGTCGAGGCGGAAGCGGCCCTCGTCGTGGAGGATCATCGCGGCAACCGCGGTGATCGCCTTGGTCATCGAGTAGATGCGGAACAACGAGCGCTCGCTCATCGGCGTGCGCGTCGTGAGGTCCTGCACACCGACGGCCTTCAGGTAGCCGACCTTGCCGTCACGCGCCACGGCGGCGACCGCGCCGGCGATCTTCTGCTCGATCACGAAGCGCGCGAGCAGCGCCGTCGCCTCGTCCAAGACCGCGGGGTCGAGCCGGATCGAGGCCGGAGCCACGACGGCGGGTTGGCGGGCCGTGGTGACAAACGGGACGACACCGGCGAGGCCGAGAGCGATCACGAGGGCAGGACGGGTCACGCCGTCATTCTAGCCACCACTCGTGGAGTGGTGGATCAGCGCGCCTCGAACTCGTGGCAGCCGGGCGTCACGAGCAGCCGCGTGCCGGCGAAGGTCAGGCTTGCCGGCGCCACCAGGCCGGCCGCCTGGAACTGCACCGTGCGCACCTTCTCGCCCAGCGAGTCGAAGACGTAGGTGTAGGGCACGACGAACGAGATCCAGAGGCGCCCGGCCGTATCGAGTGCCGCGGTGCGCGCCATGGGCGAGACCAGCGGCACCTCGGTCCCGTCGACGGCGCGGCGCGGCCACGTGGCGGGGAGGGCCGCGACCAGCGGGTCGACCTCGCGCCCCTGGATGCGGCGATGGAATACCAGCGCTCCGGTGCGATCGAAGCGCGAGAAGGCCGGTTCGCCGGCGAGGAACACGAACCAGTAGCCGCCGTCGGCGTCCTTCAGCGGGATGCCGGCGTTCAGCGCCAGGTGCAGCTCGCGGTCGTCCTCGTGCCCGGTGGCGCGCAACCGGCCGATGGTGCGCACCGGCGTGCCGGCCAGGCCGTACTCCGTCATCAGGCCGCCCGTCTCCGGCTGGCTGATGAGAATCGATCGCCCGGTGAACTGCAGCGTGCCGATGCCGCTGAGCGACAGGTTGCCCAGCGTGACGCGCGGGGTGGCCCGCCCCGGCAACTGGAAGCCGCCGGCGCGCCGCCCGTCGGCCGTGAAGATCTGGACGCGCTCGCGGCCGTTGGGCGCGTCGGCCACGACGAACGTGCCATCGGGCTGCGCATCGAACGCCGTGGGCTCGATGACGCGGCCCTCTTCACCGCCGATCGCGACCAGCTTCCTGGCCGACGTGCTGCCGGCGCCCACGCCGTACACGGCGTGCCCGCGACGATCGAACACGAGGGCGTCGCCGGAGGCGAGGCGGGCATAGCCGAGCGGCTCCCTGAACTCGCCGACGACTTCAACGGGCAGAGCGGCGACGGCGCGGAGCGTCTCGACGCGTCCCGGCGACGTCTGCGCGCCGGCGTACACGCCGAGCGCCAGCGCGCATGCCGCCGCCGCGCCCAGGCGCTCCACGGTCGTTCCGGCTAGTAGGCCGCGATCCTGCGGATGGCGGCGAGGACGTCCGCCGTTTGCGGCAGGATCGCTTCCTCGAGGTCGGGGTAGTAGGCGACCGGGCAGTCCATGGCCGCCACGCGCTTCACCGGGGCGTCGAGGTAGTCGAACAGCTCGTCGCTGACGCGCGCGGCGATCTCGGCGCCGAAGCCGCACGTCAACTGATCCTCGTGCGCCACGATGACGCGGTTGGTCTTCTTCACCAGCGCCGCGATGCCCTCCCAGTCGTAGGGCATGATCGTGCGCAGGTCGAACACGGCGGTGCTGATGCCGTCCTTCTCCGCCTGCTGCGCGGCCAGGATCGAGCGCTGCACCAGCGCGCCCCAGGTGATGACGACCACGTCCGTGCCGTCGCGCTTCAGCGCGCCCTTGCCGAACGGCACCATGTAGTTCGCGCCCGGGTACGCGCCCTTGTTGTAGGTCTGCCGGTAGAGGTGCTTGTGCTCGAGGAACATCACCGGGTCGTCGCAGCGGATGGCCGTGCGCAGCAGGCCGGCGGCGTCGACGGCGTTCGACGGGAAGGCGATGCGGATGCCGGGGCAGTGCGCGAAGATGCTGACGCCCGACTGGCTGTGGTACGGCGCGCCGCCGCGCAGGTAGCCGCCGATCGGCACCCGGATGACCATCGGGTTCGACCAGTTGTTGCCCGAGCGGTACCGCATCATCGACATCTCGTCCTTGATCTGCATCATCGCCGGCCAGATGTAGTCGAAGAACTGGATCTCGACGACGGGCTTCAAGCCACGCTGCGCCATGCCGACCGCGCGGCCGACGATGTTGGCCTCGGCCAGCGGCGAGTTGAACACGCGATCGCCGCCGAAGGCGCGCTGCAGGCCGTGCGTGACCTTGAAGACGCCGCCCTTGCCCTGCACCTTGGCCAGCACGTCGGGGTTGGAGGCGTCGGCCACGTCCTCGCCGAAGACGACGATGCGCGGGTTGGCCGCCATCTCGTCCTTCAACGTGCGGTTGATGGCCGCGACCATCGTGTCGGGCCGGCCTTCGGGCTCTTCCGGGGTCTCGAACGCGGATGACGTCGGGTCGACATCGGGCGAGAACACCCAGTCGGCGGCGGTGTCGACCGTGGGCTTCGGCGAGGCGATGGCGTCGTCGGTGGCGCGGGC
>CADEDM010000102.1 GCA_902826065.1 uncultured Acidobacteriota bacterium
GCTCTCGATGGGCATGCTGCAGCTGCCGCCGGCGATGATCTCGCTGCCGTTCAAGATCCTGCTCTTCGTGCTGATCGACGGCTGGCACCTGCTGGTCGGCTCGCTCGTCAAGAGCTTTCTCTCGTGATGCCCGGAGCACCCAGCCACCATGTCTGAAGCCCTCGTCGTCGGCATCGTCCGCCAGGCCATCGAGACCGCCGTCATAGTCACGGCGCCGATGCTCGCCGCCGGCCTGGTCGCCGGCGTGCTCGTCAGCGTGTTCCAGACCGTCACGTCGATCCAGGACAACGTGCTGGCGTTCATCCCGCGCGCGGCTGCCATCTTCGTCGCCTTCGCGGTGACCTTCCCGTGGATGCTGCGCGTCGTGGCGGCGTTCTCGAGCGGCATCATCCAGCGCCTCCCGGAGCTCGTGCGGTGAACGAGTTCTCGGTGATGGCCCAGCTCGGGATCCTGGTGGCGCGCCCCGGCGCGCTCATCGCCGGCGCGCCGGCCTTCGGCGGCGCCTTCGCGCCGGCGCCGGTGAGGATGGGTCTCGCCATCGTCGTGGCCATCCTGCTCGTTCCCGCCGTGCCGACGGCCGTGATCACGTCGCCCGCGTCGCTGGTGCTGGTCGTGGCGCGCGAGATGGCCATCGGCGCGCTGCTGGCGTTGTCGCTGCGCGCCATCATCGCCGGCGCCGAACTCGGCGGGCACCTGACCGGCAGCCAGCTGATGCTGTCGTACGGGTCGGTGGTCGATCCGCAGGGCGGCGTTCGCAACAACCTCGTCGCCGCGCTCTACGGCAACCTCGCGCTGCTGACGTTCCTGGCCATGAACGGCCACCACATGCTGCTGCGGACGCTCGCAGCGTCCTACGAGGCGCTCCCGATCGGCATCAGCGGCATCGGGCCGACGCTGGGCGCGACCGTCGTGCAGCTGCTCGGCACCATCTTCGTGCTCGGCGCCCGCCTGGCCGCGCCGATCGTGGTCGTAATGCTGCTCGTCGAAGTCGGCACCGCACTCATGGCGCGCGTCGCGCCGTCGCTGAACCTGCTCGCGGTCGCGCCGCCGATTCGCGTCGCGGTCGGCCTGATCGCCATGGCCGCCATGGTGCCGTTCGTGCCGCCCATCATCCGGGCGGCGTCCTCGACGCTCGGCGATCTCGCCTTGCGCGCCGCGGGCGCGTTCCGCTGACGCGGTCATGGCCAACGACCAGAACGGCGAACGCACAGAGAAACCCTCTGCGAAAAAGCTGCGCGAAGCGCGGCAGCAGGGCAACGTCCCGCGCAGCAGCGACCTCGTCGCCGCGTTCTCGCTGCTGGCCGTCACGGTGGCGCTGGCAAAGACTGGCGGCGCAGCGGTGGTCCGGCTGCAGGCCTACCTCGCCGATGGTCTGCGTGCGGTCGGCGATCGCGCACACGCCACGCTGACGCCCGACACCCTGGCGGTGCTGGCCCAGCACGACGGCCTGCTGCTCGCGGTCGTCGTCGGCCCGGTGATGGCCACGGCAGCGGTGACCGGCCTGGCCGGCAACCTCGTGCAGAGCGGCTGGGTCTTCGCGCCGAACAAGCTGACGCCCGACTTCACGAAGCTGAGTCCCGTCACCGGCTTCGGCCGCTTCGCGCCGTCGCAGGCCGGCGTCACCGTGCTGAAGTCGACGATCGCCGTCTCGATCGTCGGCGCGGTGCTGTGGTCACTCGGCCAGGCGGCGCTCGCCGACACGCCACGGCTCGCCTGGATGTCGCCCGGTGCGGCCGCGGTCGAGGGCTGGCAGTGGGTGTGGCAGCTCCTCGTCCGCGGCGGCATGGCGCTGCTGCTCCTGGCCGGCGCCGACGTCGGCTGGCAGTGGTGGCGGTACTACCAGTCGCTGCGCATGTCCAAGCAGGAACTGCGCGACGAAGCCAAGAACTCCGAAGGCAACCCCGAGATCAAGGCGCGGGTGCGCAAGGTGCAGCGCGAGATGACCCGGCGTCGCATGCTCGCCGCGGTCAAGTCGGCCACGGTGGTCGTCACCAACCCGACCCACTTCGCCGTGGCGCTCGAGTACCGCCGTGGCGCGATGTCGGCCCCGGTCGTCGTCGCCAAGGGCCAGGACCTCCTGGCGCAGAAGATCAAGCAGATTGCCCGCGACCACGGCGTGCCCGTGGTCGAGAACAAACCCCTCGCCCAGGCGCTCTTCAAGGGCGCCGACGTGGGCGACGTCATTCCCGCCGACCTCTTCGGCGCGGTCGCCGAGGTGCTCGCCTACCTCGTGCGCATCCGTCAGCTCGTCTTCTAACCGCCATGGCCATCACGGGATCCCGCAACCCCTCGCACCTGCTCGTTCCGGTCGCACTGCTTGCCGTCGTGATGCTGATGGTGGTGCCGCTGCCGCCGCTGCTGCTCGATCTGCTGCTGTCGATCGACATCGGTCTGGCGGTCGTGCTGCTGCTGACGGTCGTCTACGTCAAGAACCCGGTCGAGTTCTCGGTCTTCCCGTCGCTGCTCCTGCTCCTGACGCTGCTGCGCCTGGCGCTGAACGTCGCCGCCACCCGGCTCATCCTGATGCACGGCCACGAGGGCGTGGAATCGGCCGGGCACGTGATCATGGCCTTCGGCCAGTTCGTCGTCGGCGGCAACTACGTCGTGGGCATCGTCGTGTTCCTGGTGCTCATCGCCATCCAGTTCATCGTCATCAACCACGGCGCGGTGCGCATCTCGGAAGTCACGGCGCGGTTCACGTTGGACGCGATGCCCGGCCGGCAGATGGCCATCGACGCCGACATGAACGCCGGCGCCATCGACGAGGCCGAGGCGCGGGTGCGGCGCGAGCGGGTCCGCCGCGAGGCCGACTTCTACGGCTCGATGGACGGCGCGATCCGCTTCACCCAGCGCGATGCGCTGGCGGCGGTGCTGATCACCGGCGTCAACATCGCCGCCGGCCTGGTCATCGGCGTGCTGCAGCACGGCGTGGACCTCGCCACCGCGGCCAAGACCTACACCATCCTCACCATCGGCGAAGGCCTGGTCACGGCCATTCCGGCACTGCTGGTCTCGATGTCGGGCGGCTTGATCACGACCCGGGCGGCGTCGGAATCGCACCTCGGTGACGACGTCGCCGACCAGTTGCTGGCCCGCTGGCGTCCGCTCGCCGCGGCGGCCTTCGCGCTGATCGCCCTGGCGGCGATTCCCGGCCTGCCGAAGCTGGCGTTCGTGATCGTGGCCGGTGTGCTCGGCGGCGCGGCGTGGTTCACGCGCTCGGCGGCCGCGGCGCCGTCGGCGATGCCCGACGCGCCGGTGGCCGCCGCGCCCGATGCCCTCGACGGCAATCTGACCATCGACCCGCTCGGCGTCGAGGTGGGCTACGCGCTGGTGTCGCTGGTCGACGAGGGACAGGGCGGCACGCTGCTCACGCGCATCCGCTCGGTGCGCCGGCAGATCGCCACCGAGACCGGCGTGGTGGTGCCGGCGGTGCACGTCGCCGACAACCTGCAGCTCGGCCCGCGTCAGTACACGCTGCTGGTCAAGGGCGTGGAAGTGGCCCGCGGCGAGCTCTACGCCGACCGTCTCCTCGCCATCAACCCCGGCACCGCCGGCGGTGGACTCGAGGGCGTGCACACGAAGGAGCCCGCGTTCGGCCTGCCGGCGATCTGGATTGGCGCGGAGCAGCGGGATCGCGCCTCGGCGGCCGGCTATACGGTGGTCGACCCGACGACCGCGCTCTCGACGCACCTCTCCGAGACCATCCGCGTGTTCCTGCCCGACCTGCTGACGCGACAGCAGACCAAGGACCTCGTCGACCGTGTCGCCCAGTCGTCACCGAAGCTCGTGGAGGAGCTGGTGCCGAAGCTCGCCTCGATCGGCGACATCCAGCGCGTGCTGCGGCAACTGCTGCGCGAGCGCGTGTCGATCCGCGACCTGGCCACCATCCTCGAGGCCATCGCCGACGCCGCGCCCGGCGCCAAGGACGCCGATGCCGTGGCCGAGGCCGTCCGTGCCGCGATCGGCCGGTCGATCTGCCGGCCGTACCAGACCGAACGCGACGAGCTGCCCGCGATTGCACTGTCGCCGGAGCTCGAGGAGCGCCTGGTGTCGTCGATCGTCAAGACCGAGCAGGGCGCGGTGCTCGCCATGGACCCGGTGCAGGCGCAACGGCTGGCCAGTCGCATCGGTGAGATCTTCGCGGGCGCGGTGGCACAGCCTGTGCTCTTGTGCACGCCGACGCTGCGTCCGCACATCTGGCGGCTGTTCGCCAGGGTGCTGCCGCACCTGGGGGTGCTCTCTCACAACGAGGTGCCGCCCCAGGTGCACGTAGCGGCGATTGCGACGCTGGACTGACATGCAGGTCAAGGAATTCCGCCAACCCACGGTGCGCGAGGCCTTTCAGGCGATTCGCGAAGAGTTCGGCCCCCACGCGCTGGTGCTGTCGAGCGCGCTCGTGAGCGCGCGCGGCTGGCGCGGCTGGGTCGGACAGCGCGAAGTCCGCGTCACGGCGCAGGCGCCGGACGGCTGGTCGCCCGACGTCGAGCGACGGTCCGCCGAGCCCCTGCGTCGGTCCACCGACATCATCGACGACGTCAGTCCGCTGACCCCAGTGGCCGTGCCGGCCGTGCCGCCCGTGATCGCGGCGCCTTCCGGCAGTCTGGCCGCGCGCCTCGTCGCCGCGGGCATCGCGCCCGAGCTGGCCCAGGCCGCGGCCGCGGGGGTGCCGGCGAAACGCCAGCGCGCCCTCACCGCCGACGGCGTGCGCGAGGCGCTCGCCGCCCACCTCACGCCGTTCTCGGCCGGCAGCGAAGCCTTCGCCCGTGTCGAGGTCTTCATCGGGCCGCCCGGTGTCGGCAAGACGACCACCATCGCCAAGATCGCCGCGCAGGAGAAGGCGGCGCGCCGCCGCGCCCTGACCGTGGTCGCCGCCGACGCCTTCCGCGCCGGCGCGGTGGAGCAGCTGCGCACCTTCGCCGCCATCATCGGCGCGCCGTTCCGCACCGCCCGCAGCATGGCCGACATCGAGCAGGCGATCGCCGCCACCCGCGGCACGCTGCTCATCGACACCGCCGGACGCTCCCCCAAGGACGACGACGCGCACGACATCCGCCGGCTGCTCGGCCGCCGCGCCGACGTGCGCACGCATCTCGTGGTGCCCGCCGACACGCCGGTGGCGTCGGCGAAGCGCATCCTCGCCCGGTTCGAGGACGCGCAGCCCGACCGTGTGGTCGTGTCGCGCCTCGACGAGGCCGAGACCCCATCGGAGCTGTTCGCGTGGCTGGTGTCGACCGGCCTGCCGGTGTCGTACGTGACCAATGGCCAGCGCGTGCCGGAAGACCTGGCGCGCGCGACGCCCACGGTGCTCGCCGCGGCCATGCTGCGTGACGAGATCGCCGTGGCGGGAGGAGCGCGATGACGCCGCGGGAACTGCCGGCGCCGGGCACGCGGGTGAGGGGAGCGACGACGGTGACGAACGACGCCGACACCGCCACGCGCGACGCGCTGGTGATGGAGCACGTGGGCCTGGTGAAGGCGATGGCCAGCCGTCTGGCCCACCGCCTGCCACCCCAGGTCGAGGTCTCGGAACTCGTGAGCGTGGGCGTGCTGGGCCTGATTGACGCCGCCGGCCGGTTCCGGCCGTCGCTGGGCGTGCCGTTCAGCGCCTTCGCCCGCCGTCGCATCCACGGCGCCATGCTCGACTCGCTGCGCGGCCTCGACTGGGCGCCGCGCGCGGTGCGCAAGCTGCGCCGCGACGTCGACGCCGCCATCGCCAACCAGCGCTTCGAGCTGGGCCGCGAGCCCGAGGCCGCGGACATCGCCCGTGCCCTCGACGTCTCCGAGGCCGAATACGAGAAGATGCTCGACCGTCTCAAGGTGGCCGAGCTGGCGTCGATCCGCCAGAGTTCGACCAACGAGGACGGCCGCTCCGCCCTCGACGTCGAGATCGAGCCGTCCGAAGGTCCGCATGCCCGCCTCGAGCGCGAGGAGATGCGCCGGCTGCTGGCGCAGGCCATCACCGACCTGCCCGATCGCGAGCGCCAGATTCTCGCGCTCTACTACGAGGAAGAGCTGACCCTGGCCGAAATCGGCGAGGTCATCGGCGTCGGCGAGTCGCGCGTCTCTCAGCTGCGCAGCCAGGCCATCGCCCGGCTGCGGTCGGCGCTGGCAACGCGGATGACCCGGAAGGACGCGGCGTAGCCATGAACACGCAGCTGTCCCAGGACGACATCGACGCGTTGCTCGCGGCCCGCCGTCCGGCCGACGCCGGGACGTCGCCCACGGGCTTCACGCGCTACAACTTCCGCCGCCCCGATCGCATCTCGAAAGAGCAGATCCACGCCCTGCACTTCATGCACGAGCGCTTCGCGCGCAACGTGTCGCAGTCGCTGGCGGCGTACCTGCGGTCGACCAGCGACCTGTCGCTGGTCTCGGTCGACCAGTTCGCCTACTCGGACTTCCTGACCTCGCTTTCGGATCCGACTGCGTTCTACGCCATCTCGATGGCGCCGTTCGACGATCTGGCCGGACTGGAAATCAACCCGGCGGTGGCGTTCGCGATGGTCGAGCGGATGCTCGGCGGCGAAGGCAAGAACGCGGTCATCGATCGCGCCCTCACCGACATCGAGCAGAACGTCATCGACTCGGTCGTGAAGATCCTGCTCGAGTCGCTGACCGAGACCTGGAAGCCGGTGCTGGGTGTCACCTTCGGCGTGCGTGCCCGGGAAACGCGGCCGCAGATGCTGCAGGTGGCCTCGGCCAACGACACGGTCGTGATGCTGGCCTTCGACATGCGCATCGGCGAGGCGCAGGGGCGCCTGCACCTGTCGCTGCCGGCCAACCTGGTCGAGCGCACCGACGCCCACTTCGCCGGGGCCCTGGATCGCCACCGGCGCGAGCCGACGCCGCGCGAGCGCGCGTGGCTCAACGAGAACCTGGCACGGGTGCCGATGCCGCTGACCGCGGTGCTGGAATCCCGGTGCACGACGCGTGAGCTGCTCGAGCTGCAGTCGGGCGACGTGCTGTCGCTGGGCATCTCGGCGCAGCGCCCGCTCGACCTCAGGGTCGGACGCACGTTGAAGTTCCGCGGCGGGCCGATGGTGGACGACGGACGCGCCGCGGTGCGCGTGGCGCATCGCTGCAACGGCGCCGGACTGGCGGAGGCGTGACCATGGCAGACCTGTTGACCACCGAGGGCCTGCGCCGCGCGCTGGTAGCCGAGTTCCAGGCCGCCATCGAAGCCGGCGTGGGACTGACGCTTTCCACGGCGGAGGCCGCGGCGCCGGCCGGGGACGGCTGGACTGTCGAGATCGTCGCGACGGGCGTGCTGGACGGCCGCCTGACGGCGTGGATCGACGACGCCGGCGTGCGGGCGATCGCCCAGGCGATGACGCAGCTCGACGAGCCGCCCGATGCCACGGTCGCCGGGGGCATGCTGCGCGAGTTCTTCGCCCAGGCCGCGGCGGCGACCGCCGCGCGCGACGCGTTCGACGGCTTGGCGCTGGCGGTCGGCATCCCGGCCCGCGCCGAGGGCGCCGGCGGCGCCGCCCTGGCGCTGCTGCAGAACGCGATGCCGCTGGCGTCGCTGCAACTGACGGGCGACGTGAGCCGGGGCGCGTCCGCTGCGGCGCTGCTGCCGGCGGGCGGACGGCCCTATCCGGCCAACCTCGCCGCGCTGCTCGACGTCGACCTGCCGCTGGTCGTGCGCTTCGCGCGCACCGAGATGTCGCTGCGGGCGCTGGCTCAGCTCGGCCCCGGCTCGATGGTCGACATGGGCCGCTCGCCCGATGCGCCGGTGCAGTTGCTCATCGGCTCCCAGGTGATCGCCGAGGGCGAAGTGGTCGTGGTGACGGGCAACTACGGCGTGCGGATCACGAGTCTCGTGAGTCCGGCCGACCGACTGAGAGCGATGGAGCTATGACCCCGATGATCGCCGCCCTGGCCGCGCTCGCCGCGCTGGGCCTCGTGCAGGTCGTGTTGCTGTCGAAACTGGCGCGCTCGACGCGCGCCACCGCCGAGGCCACCGAACGCGTGGCCCAGTTGACGTCCGCCCTCGCCCTCCTCACGGATACCACCGAGGAAGGATTCGTCAATGTGGCCTCGGAACTTGAACGCCTCGGCGCGAAGCCGCTGGCGCCCACCAGCACCCGGCGCGCCACCTCGCGCCGCATCGCCGCGGCCGTGAAGAAGGGCGCGTCGATCGAGGACATCGCGCAGGCCGAGTCGCTCTCCGAGAGCGAAGTGCGTCTGCACCTGGGGCTCGAGGCCTCGGCGGCCGCCGCGGCGGCGGTCGCGCCGAAGGACCCCGAGCCCACGGCCGACGAGGAACCCGGCGTCCTCGACGATCTCGAGCGCTGGATGGACGCGCTCCACAAGCGCCGCCCGCGCGGAGGACGGCATGCCCTCGTGCGCGTCTGACGACTGCCGCACCGCGACCCGCTGGTGGCGCATGCGGGCGCCCGGCGGCGCCACGCTCGACGGCGCCTGGTACTGCTCGCAGGGATGCGTCGAGGGCGTGGTGCGCCAGCGCCTCTACCCGGCGACGGCGGCGGACGAACTGCGCCCGCGCCTGCCCACGCTGCGCCTTGGCGCGCTGCTGAAGCACCACCGCGCGGTGGCGCCGGCCGCGCTCGACCGCGCCCTCGAGGCGCAGGCGGAGACGCGGCTGAAGCTCGGCGAGCAGCTGCGCACGATGGGCGTGGTCGACCCGCAGGCGCTGCTGCGCGCCCTGGCCGAACAGGCCGGCGTGAGCTACCTGGCGGCGGTCGACCTGACGCGCGTGCACGACGCCCCGGGGACCCTGAGCCTCGACGCGATCCAGGCGCTGCGGCTGGTGCCCATCAGCGCCCCCGACGACAGCGGCCGCGTGCGGGTGGCGTTCCCGGCGCCAGTGCCGCGCACCGCGCTGGCGATCCTGCGGACGCAGACCGGCTGGACGCCCGAGCCGTTCCTGGTGAGCGACGCGGACTGGGTGCAGCTGCTCGAACACTACGGGGCCAGGGCCACGCGCCGGCTCGGCGAGGGCGACCTCTCGATGGGGTTCGCCCGTGAATCCGATCCCGAGGCCGCGTCACGGCGGCTGGCGCAGGTGGTGATGGCCGCGGGCGAGGCCCGGATGCGCGATGCGCGCTGGGGGCAATACGTGTGGGTGCGCCTGCAGGGCGCCGGGGCGGGATTCGATCTGCTGCTCGACGTCATGTCGCAGGCAGCCCTGGAAGGAGCGGAGACATGGCCGGCGGCCACTACGTCGCACTGAGCGGGATGCGGACGAGGCTCGACGAGCTCGACCGCCTCGCCTCGGACCTCGCCAACGTCGGCACCGCCGGCTACAAGGCCGAGCGCACCGGCAACCGGAACGTGCCGCGCCCGGCGTTCGACAACGCGCTGGAGTCGGCGATCGACGCCTCGCTCGGCGAGCGCAAGCTCGACGCCCGCGCCGGCGCCATCGAGCCGACCGGTCGCAACCTCGACATCGCCATCGAAGGGCGGGGCTTCCTCGCCGTCGACACGCCGGCGGGCCCCCGTTACACGCGCAACGGTCACCTGACCCGCGGCGCCGATGGCGCGCTCGTCACCGCCGACGGCGCCGTCGTGCGCGGCGTCGACGGACCGATCAGCGTCGGCACCGGATCGCTGTCGATCGACGACGACGGCACGGTCACGAGCGACGGCGTCGCGGTCGGGAAGATCGCGGTCGTCGAGTTCGCCGATCCCGGCGCGCTGGTCCGCGAGAGCGGCGCGCTGCTGCGCGGCGATGCGACGCCGACGCCGGTGACGGCGCCAGTGATCCGCACGGGCTCGCTCGAGCAGTCGAACGTCTCGGTCGTCGATCGCGTGGCGGAGCTGACCAACGTGAACCGCAGTTTCCAGGCCCTGCAGAAAGCCGTCACGATCCTGATGAACGACGTGGATGGCCGGGCGATCGAAACATTCGGCCGTCGCTAGGAATTCTTGAGGAACTGAGGAGTCGCCATGATTCGCGCCCTGTACACCGCCGCGAGCGGGATGAACGCACAGCAGACCAGCATCGACAACGTCGCGCACAACCTGGCCAACGTCAACACGGCCGGGTACAAGAAGAGCCACGTCGAGTTCGAGGACCTGTTCTACCAGCACACGCGGGTGCCGGGCGCCGCCACGACCACCGGCGAGTCACCGACCGGCCTCGAAGTGGGCCTCGGCACGCGCGTCGTCGCGACCTCGCGCGACTTCACCACGGGCAGCTTCCGCAGCACCGGCAGCCCCCTCGACGTCGCCATCCAGGGCGACGGCTTCTTCCAGATCAGCCTGCCCGACGGCACGACCGCGTTCACGCGGGCCGGGTCGTTCAGCCGCAATGCCCAGGGCCTCGTGATGACGGCCGACGGCTACGCCCTCGAGCCGCAGATCTCGATTCCCGAGAACGCCACCTCCGTGAGCATCACCCGCGACGGCGTCGTCTCGGCGACCATCCCGGGGCAGAGCGCGGCGCAGCAGATCGGGGTCATCGAGCTGGCGACGTTCCAGAATCCGTCGGGCCTCACCCCGATGGGCAGCAACCTGTTCCAGGTGACGAGCGCGTCGGGCGAGGCGCAGACCGGGCCGGCCGGCACGGAACAGCGCGGCACGCTGCAGCAGGCCTACCTCGAGGACTCGAACGTGAGCGTCGTCGAGGAGATGGTCAACATGATCCTCGGCCAGCGCGCCTATGAAGCCAGCTCCAAGGTGATCAAGGCCGCCGACGAGATGCTGGCGCAGGTCAACAACATCGTCCGCTGATGGTCACTCTGCTGCTGCTCACCGGCGCCCTGGCGGGCGCGCCGTCGGCCGACCCGGCCGCGGCGCCCGCCATCGAGGCGGCCATCGTCGACGCGCTGAAGGCGCGGCTCGGCGCCGAGGCGACGATCGTCGTCACCCGGCTGGCCGTGCCGATGCCCCCGGCCGGCGAGGTGAGCGACGCGCAGCTCGCGCCCGGGGCCATGCTGGGCGCGCCGTTGTCGTTCGTGCTGCGCGGGCCGGTGTGGCGCGGCGATCAGAAGGTGATTGCGCCCGTGGGCCGGGCCGTCGCGGACGTCGAGGCGTCGGTGCCGCACTGGCACACGACCCACACGATCACGCGCGGCACGCGGCTCGCCGACCGCGACCTGGCGCGCGTGACGCATGCGTTGCCACGCGGCGCCCTGAAGCCGCTGCCCGACAGCGACGCGCTCGTCGACGGGCGGGCCCTGTCCGACCTCGCCGAGGACGCGTGCCTCACGACCCGGGCGGTCGCGCCGTCGCCGGCGGTCGTGGCCGGCCGCGACGTCGCGGTGCTGATGCGCACGGGGGGAATCGAGGTCCGGGCGGTGCTCGTGGCCGTGGATTCAGGGGTGCTGGGCGCCGAGGTGCGCGTGATGCATCCCGAGAGCCGGCGGACGTTCCGCGCACGCGTCGTCGGACGCGCCGAAGTGGAGATCAGTCATGAACCGTAAGCACACGTGGGCCGGCACGGCCCTTCTGACGGCGGCGGCGGTGCTGGCCGGAGCGGCGATGGCCGCCGGGCAGTCGTCGAAGGCCGACAAGAACGCGAATCGGACGCCCGACACGCAGGACCTGGCGCTCGAGCGCTACCTCGCGCAGGCACGGGCCCTGCCACCGGTCGAGCCGAACGCGTGGATGCAGGGGCTGTCGCTCGACCTGCGGGCTCGCCGCGTCAACGACATCGTCACCGTGCGCGTCGAGGAGAGCATCGCCGCCACCGGCACCGCCGATGCGGCGGTGGGGAAGACGACCGCGACCAGCGCCGGCATCTCGACGCTCTTCGGCCTGCAGAACAAGCTGCCGTCGAGTCTGGGGCTCGCCGACCTCGCGACCAGCGGCAGCAACACCGACTTCAAGGGCGGCGGGTCGACCGCCCGTGCCAGCGTGCTCACCGCGACCATCAGCGCCCGCATCGCCGAGGTGCTGCCCAACGGCGACCTGCTGGTCGAGGGCGTGCGCGAGATCGAGATCAACGGCGACCGCCAGGTGGTCGTCCTCACCGGGGTGGCCCGCGTCGTCGACATCGGCCCGGGCAACGTGGTGATGTCGGGTTCGCTCGGACAGCTCAGCATCCGCTACTTCGGCCGTGGGCTCACCAGGAGCAGCATGTCGCCGGGCTGGCTCGTGCGCATCCTCAACAAGGTCTTCTAGCCATGACCAGCCTGCTTTCGCTCCGTCACTCGCGCACGCTCACCGCGGTCGTCCTGCTGCTCGCGGCACAACCGGCGGCCGCCGACACGACGGCGCGGCTCAAGGACGTCGTGGCGCTGCAGGGCCCCGAGGCCGTGCCGCTCATGGGCTACGGCCTGGTCGTGGGCCTCAACAAGACCGGCGACCGCCGGCAGACGATCTTCTCGACGCAGTCGTTGGCCAACATGCTGCAGCAGCTGGGCCTGTCGGTGCAGCCGAACCAGGTGAAGGTGGAGAACATCGCCGCCGTGATGGTCACCGCCGACCTGCCGGTGTTCGCACGCGCCGGCGTCAAGCTCGACGTGACGGCGTCGTCGATCGGCGACGCGCGCAGCCTGCAGGGCGGCACGCTGCTGGCGACGGCGCTGCGCGGACCGAACGGCCAGGTCTACGCACTGGCGCAGGGACCGCTGTCGATCGGCGGCTTCGGCGGCGGCGCCGGCGGCAACTCGGTGGCGGTGAATCACCTCACCGTGGGCCGCGTGCCGAACGGGGCGCTGGTACAACAGGCGACCGGCCTCACGATGCCGGCGACCGAGACGCTGGCGCTGTCGATGCGCGAGCCCGACTTCGCGACGGCGTCGCGCGTGGCCGCGGCCATCAACGCCGACCTCGGCGACGGCGCGGCCAAGGTGCTCGATCCCGGTACCGTGGCCCTCAATGTGCCGGCGCAATACAAGGGCGCGCTGCCGGATCTGATGGCGCGGCTCGAAGCGCTGTCGGTCACCTCCGACACCCCGGCGCGCGTCGTCATCAACGAGCGCTCGGGCACCATCGTCGTCGGCGCCAACGTGCGCATCGCCGCGGCCGCCGTCGCGCACGGCAACCTGTCGGTGCGGATCAGCACGCGGTTCGAGGTCTCGCAGCCCAGCGCGCTGTCGCGGACCGGCGACACCGTGGTGGTGCCCAACCAGCAGGTCGACGTGCGCGAGGGCACGGCCCGGCTCGTCGCCCTGGAAGAGGGCGCGACGCTCGACGCCGTGGTGCGCGCGCTGAACACGCTGGGCGCCACGCCGCGCGACATCATCGCCATCATGCAGGCGCTCAAGGCCGCCGGGGCGCTGCATGCGGAGATCGTGATCATCTAAGAGCAGGGGCTCGGGGCTCGGGGCTCGGGACTGGGAGCTCGGGGCCAGGGACGAGGTCTCGGGACGACACCATGAAGACGACACTCGAATCGCTCGCGATTGCGCAGGCGCCGGTGCAGGCGCCGACGACGCCGGCTGAGGCCGAGCGGATGCAGGTGCTCGCGCTCGTCGAGCAGTTCGAGGGCATGCTGCTCAGCGAGATGCTGCGCGACGTGCGCGCCGGCGACGAGGAGGACGAGGAAGGCTTCGGCCTCGGCGCCTCCACGATGACCGACACGATGCAGGGCGAGTTCGGCCTGGCGCTCAGCCGCGCCGGCGGACTCGGCCTTGGCGAGACGCTGGCCAAGGCGCTGCTCCGCAAGGCGCAGACCGACGCCGCGGTCGAGGCGGCGGTGGTCCCCACGGCCATCGCCGCCCCGGCCTCCGGCGCCCCGGGTGTCCCCACCACCCAGGCGCCGGCCGACGACCACGCCGGCCACGCCCACCCCACGGGCGGCGGGCCGGCGTCGGTCGTGGCCCACGGGGCGCCGGTGTCGTCGGCCTTTGGCTGGCGGAGCGATCCGTTCACGGGCAAGGCCACCTTCCACAAGGGCGTCGATCTCGCTGCCGCGTACGGCACGCAAGTGCGCGCATTTGACGGGGGTGTCGTGAAATCGGCCGGGGAACGGTCGGGCTACGGGCTGACGGTCGTGGTGGACCACGGCGCCGGCCGCGAGACACTTTACGCCCATTTATCGTCGCTCGGTGTCGCCCCTGGTGACCCCGTGGCCGCTGGTCAGCCGATTGCAAGGTCAGGGAACAGTGGACGCGCGACTGGCGCACATCTGCACTTCGAGGCACGGGAATACGGCCGGCCGGTGGACGCGGGGCGGCTCGCGGCGGTCTGGAACGGCCGGGTGTCCGACATGAGTGTCGGCGCATCGGACGAATGACGGCCGCGGTACTAATGGAGTCGCCGGCATTGCCGATTGGTTGGGGGAACGACCAGCGGGCGTGGGGCCCGGCCTGGGAGGGACACGACGATGAAGATTGAACAGAACCGCGCCAACCTCGAGACGATTGCCGGCAACCGGGCCGACGCGGTGCGCGACGAACGTGCCGCCGCCGCCGACAAGGCCACCGAGGCCGACCGGTCCGCCGACCAGGTCCGGGTGTCGACCACCGGACAGCTGGCCGCCGCGGCTGCCGCCAAGGCCAACGAGGCCTCCGACATCCGCCCCGACGCGGTGGAGCGCGGGCGCGCGCTGCTCGAGCGCGGTGAGCTCGGGCGCGATGCCGACCGGCTGGCCGACACGCTCATCGACAGCATGCTCGACCGGAGCGAGTGACCGTGACGCCGACCCGACCCGCGGCGGTGCTGGACCAGGCGCGCGAGCTCCGCGAGGTGCTCGAGGTGCTGGCCGCGGCGCTCGGGCGCGGGGACGCCTCGGCGGTGCTCGCCGCCGAACCGGCCCTGCAGGCGGCGGTCGCGTCGGTGGTCGCGGGCGGCGCGGTCGCCGCGGCGGATCGCACGGCCACCGCCGAGGAACTGCACCGCGCCCGCACGGCGCTGGCGCGCTGCCGGGCGATCGGCGCCGCCACCGCGGATCTCACCGGCGTCACCCTGGACGTGCTGGGCGGCGCCGGATCCTACAGCCGGCACGGCGCCGGCCAGCCGCGCGCCCCGCGCGGCCGTGATCTCCACGCGAGGGTGTGATGGCCGGACTCTTCTCCAGTCTGTCGATGGCGGCCCGGTCGCTCGAAGCGCAACGCGCCGGGCTCGACACGGCGGGCCAGAACATCGCCAACCTGAATACGCCCGGGTATGCGCGCCGGCGTCTCGATCTGGCCGAAGTCACCAACGGCACCGGCGGCGTCGAAGTGCTCGGCACGCGCGCCATGCGTGACGCCGTGCTCGATGCCCGCGCCCGTACCGCCATTCCCGACGAAGCCCGCGAAGGCGCCATCGTCGACACGCTCGCCCTGGTCGAGACCTCGATCGGCGCGCCCGGACAATCGCTCGACGGGCGCCTGGCGGCGTTCTTCGACGCGGTGTCGGCGTTGTCGGTCGATCCGACCTCGGCCGTCGCGCGCGATGGCGTGGTGCTGCAGGGACGGCAGCTGGCCGCGTCGTTCGCCGATGTCGCCGGACGATTGGCCGACAGCGCCCGACTCGCCGACAACGGCGTGCGGGATGCCGCCGCCGAACTGAACTCGCTCACTGCGCAGATCGCCGAACTGAACGACGCCATCGCCACCGGCGGCGGCGCCGACGTCGAGGCGCTGCGCGACCGCCAGCAGATCGCGCTCGAAAAACTCTCGGGGCTGACCTCGGTGGCCGTGCTCACGCGCGCCGACGGCGGCGTGGACGTCACGATTCCCTCGGGCCGCGCCCTCGTCATCGGCGGCTCGTCGTACGACGTGCAGGTGGGCACGGCGCCCTCGACCGGTTACGCCACGCTCTCGCTCAACAACATCGACGTGACGAGCGAGTTCACGAACGGCAAGATCGGCGGCCTGTCCTACGCGCGCGACACGCTGATTCCCGGCTATCAATCGCGCCTCGACGACATCGCCTACGGCGTGGCGCAGCAGGTCAACACGCTGCACCAGGCCGGCTTCGATCTCAACGGCAACGCCGGCGTGGCCTTCTTCACGCCGCCGGCGGCGGTGGCCGGCGCGGCCGCCAATCTCGCGGTGAACCCGGCGCTCACCGCCAACCCCAGTCTGGTCGCCGCCTCGCAGACCGGCGCGCCCGGCGACAACCAGATCGCGCGGCAGATCGCCGCGCTCCGCGATTCGCAGGTGCTGCTCGGCGGCACCGCCACCTTCACCGAAGGCTGGGCGCAGCTGGCCTACCGCGTCGGCGCCGATGTGGATGCGGCGCGCGCGCAGCAGCAGAGCAAGCAGGACGTCGCCGAGCAGGTGGCGCGGCTGCGCGATCAGGTCTCGGGCGTGTCGCTCGACGAAGAAGCGGCGTCGATGATCAAGTTCCAGCGCGCCTACGAGGCCAACGCCAAATATTTCAGCACCGTGGACGAGATGCTGCTCACGCTCATGCGCACGGTGGGAGGCGGGTAATGCGGGTCACCTTCCGGACCGCCTACGGCGGCAGCGAATACCTCGAGGCGTCGTCGAGCCAGATGGCGAAGGCGCGCCAGCAGGTGATGAGCGGCAAACGGGTCGAGAAGGCGAGCGACGACCCGGCGGCGATGCAGCGGTCGGTCGAAGGCCGCGGCGAAATCGGCGCGCTCGAGACCTACTCGCGCACGGCCGATTCCGCCCTCGCGAAGCTCACCACCATGGACACGGTGCTCGGCGCCGTCGTCGACAAGCTCCAGCAGGCCAAGGTGGCCACCGTGTCGGTGCAGGGCTCGATCGCCACGACGCAGCAGCGCGAGGCCGCGGCGCTCACCCTCGAAGGGATCCGCGACGCCCTCGCCGCCGACCTCAACACCGAAGTGCGCGGCGCGTATGTCTTCGCCGGCAGCCAGGCGACCACGCCGCCCTGGGCGAAGATCGCCGGCTCGTGGACCTATCAGGGCAACGCCGCGCCGGTCGCGGTGGACATCGGCCCCGGCCAGACGGTGGACGTGGCGCTCGACGGCCAGGCGCTCGCGCAGGGCACCGACGCCACCAACGTGCTCAACGAACTCGAGACGCTCATCGTGGCCGTGCGCGCCGGTGACAACCCCGGCATGGCCGCCGGCACGGCCGCCATCGACCGCGCCTTCGTGCGGGCCACGCGCGCGCAGAGCTCCGTCGGCGTGGACGAGCAGGGCATCGACGAACGCCAGCTCCAGATCACGTCGGCGCGCCTCTCGGTCGTGACCCGCGTGTCGAAGGACGAGGATGCCGACCTCGCGCTCGCCATCTCCGAGATGAACCGCGCGCAGACCGCCTACCAGGCGGCGCTCGGCGCCATCGGCACCGCGTCGCGCGCCTCGCTTCTGGACTACCTGCGATGACCACCGCGCCGCCGCTCCCGCCGGCCACCGTCGAGACCCGCTTCGGCACCTTCCCGGTGGCCGCGGCCGACATCGTGCACTTCGCGCACGGCCTGCCCGGCTTCGAGTCGTGCCGCCAGTTCGTGCTCATCGCGGCGCCGGAACTGCTGCCGTTCACCTGCCTGCACGGCATCGACGCGCCGGGACCCTCGTTCCTCACGCTCGATCCGCGGCAGATCGTCGCCGGATACACGTCGCCCCTCGGCGCCGCCGAACGCCACCGCCTCGAGGCGGCTCCCGAGGAGCCGCTGCTGTGGCTCGCGATCGTGCACGTGGACGATCTGGCCATCACCGCCAACCTGCGCGCGCCGATCGTCATCAACCCGCGCCGCATGC
>CADEDM010000103.1 GCA_902826065.1 uncultured Acidobacteriota bacterium
CACCGGCCGCTTCGACGGCGGCTGGACGATGGAGATGATCATCCCGTTCAAGTCGCTGCGGTTCCGCGGCGGCGCCAACCAGACCTGGGGCTTCCAGGTGCGGCGCTCGATCCGCCGCAAGAACGAGTGGGCCTATCTCACGGCGGTACCGGCCTCGATGGCCGGTCCGCAGGCGCTGAATCGCGTCTCGCTCTACGGCAGCGCCGCCGGCATCGACGCGCCGCCGGCCGGCCGCACCTTCGAGATCAAGCCCTACGCCTTCGGCCGCAGCACCACCGATCGGCTGCGCACGCCGCCGGTGTCGACCGACGTCGACCTGCAGCTGGGCGGCGACGTGAAGTACGGCATCACCGCCAACCTCACCGCCGACTTCACCTACAACACCGACTTCGCGCAGGTCGAGGTCGACGAGCAGCAGCTGAATCTCACCCGCTTCAACCTGTTCTTCCCCGAGAAGCGCGACTTCTTCCTCGAGGGACGGGGCATCTTCGACTTCGGCCGCGGCGGCGCCTCGAGCGGCGGGTTCGGCGGCGCGCAGCAGTCGTCGACGCCGTTCCTGTTCTACAGCCGGCGCATCGGCCTCAACCGCGGCCGGGTGGTGCCGATTCAGGCCGGCGGCCGCGTCACCGGCAAGGTCGGCAAGTACGGCGTCGGCCTCGTCAACATCCAGGCCGACGACGAAGACGTGTCGGCGACGCCGTCCACCAACTTCAGCGTCGTGCGCATCAAGCGGGACATCCTGCGGAAGAGCACCATCGGCGGGATGTTCACCGGCCGCTCCAACTCGAACGTGGCCGGCGCCTCGAGCAACATGGCCTACGGCGTCGACGGCGCGTTCGGCTTCTACGAGAACCTGACCATCGGCGGCTACTGGGCGAAGACCGAGACCGATGGCCTGACGGGCGACGACGACAGCTACCAGGGCCGCTTCGACTACTTCGCCGACCGCTACGGCGCGCGGTTCGAGTACCTGAAGGTGGGTGACAACTTCAACCCCGAGGTCGGCTTCATCCAGCGCGACAACTTCCGCCGCTCGTTCGCGTCGCTGCGTTTCAGCCCGCGGCCGAAGGATTTCCTCGGCGTCCGCAAGTTCACGTGGCAGGGCGATCTCGAGCATCTCGCCAACGGCGACGGCGCGCTCGAGACCCGCGTGCACGTCGGCAAGTTCACCACCGAGTTCAACTCCAGCGACACCTTCAACGTCGAGGCAACCCGCGACTACGAGATGATCCGCGTGCCGTTTCCGGTGGCCACCGGCGTGAACATCCCGCCCGGCAGCTACTCGTTCGACGACGTCCAGGTCAGCTACACCTTCGGTGCGCAGCGACGCGTCAACGGCACCGTCACGGCGCAGGCCGGCGAGTTCTGGAATGGCACCATCCGCAGCCTGAGCTTCACCGGGGCGCGCATCGCCGTGCTGAAGCAGTTCTCCGTCGAGCCCACCATCCAGCGCTCGAGCGTCGACCTGCCGGGCGGTGGCTTCACGACTACCGTCGTGCGCACCCGTACCGACTACGCCTTCTCGGCACGCATGTTCGCCAGCGCGTTGGTGCAGTACAACTCCGCCGACCGCACGTTCTCCTCCAATGTCCGCTATCGCTGGGAATACAAGCTGGGCAGCGAGTTCTTCGTCGTCTACACCGACGAGCGCGACACCCGGACGTCGGGCTATCCCGGGCTCAGGAACCGCGCCTTCGTCGTGAAGGTCACGCGCTTCTTCCGCCGCTGACGCGCGTCGTATGCGCCGCGCCGTCCTTGCCCTCGCTGGTCTCGCGCTCTGGAGCGCTCCGGCGTACGGGCAGCAGACGCCCACGCCAGGCAACGCCGGCAGCGCGGACGCCGCCGCGCCGTCCCCTGCCCTCGTCGACGTCCGCACGATCGATCCCGAGACCTTCCGGGCCGTCGTCCACCGCGTGCCGGAGGGGCGCGCGCCGAAGATCGACGGCCGCCTCGACGACGCTGTCTGGGCCGACGCGCCGGTGCAGGGCCGTTTCATCCAGCGCGAGCCGGTGTTCGGCGCAGAGGCCACCGAGGCCACCGAGTTCCGCGTGCTCTACGACGACCGCAACCTCTACTTCGGCGTGTGGGTGTGGGACCGCGACCCGGCGCACATTCTCGGCAGCGAGATGAAGCGCGACTCGGGCCTGCGCAAGGGCGACCAGATCAAGATCGCGATCGACACGTTCCACGATCACCGCAACGCCTACATCTTCTTCACCAACCCGCTCGGCGCCTACAAGGACGCGCAGAGCGTCGAGAACGGCCGCACCATCAACTACGACTGGAACGCGGTGTGGGAGAACCGGACGTCGGTCGACGACCGCGGCTGGTACATCGAGGCGCGGATTCCGCTCAGCCAGTTGCGCTTCCGCGGCGCCCTCGGCGAGACCACCTGGGGCCTCAACGTCTGCCGCATCCTGATGCGCAGGAACGAGGAGTCGTACTGGGTGCCGTTCCCGCGCGAGTGGGGCGCCGGCGGGTTCGCCCGCGTCGCCAACGCCGGCGTCCTGCAGGGGCTGACGCGCCTCACGCCGCGGCGCCGCCTCGAGGTGCTGCCCTACGTGCTGCCGCGCCTGAACGACGACTTCGGCGCTCCCGGCGCAGCCACCCACACGCGCGACACCGACCTGGAGTTCGGCGGCGACCTGCGCGTCGGCCTCACCGACGAGCTCACCGCCGACCTCACTTACAACACCGACTTCGCCCAGGTCGAGGCCGACCCGGAAGTCGTCAACACCACGCGCTTCAACCTGTTCTTCCCCGAGCGCCGGATGTTCTTCACCGAGAGCGCCGGTACCTTCGACTACGGCCGCAGCGGATCGAGCCCCGGCGGCGAAGCCGCCACGAACGATCCCGGGATCCTGCCGCTGTTCTACTCGCGGCGCGTCGGCCTGGTCGACGGCCAGGAGGTGCCGATCATCGGCGGCGGCAAAGTCACGGGGAAGGTGGGCGCCTACTCCGTGGGCCTCATCAACATCTCGACCGACGCCGCCACCGTGGCCATCGGCGGACGTCCCCAGCGCGTCGAGAGCGCCAACTACACGGCCCTGCGCGTGAAGCGCAACATCCTGAAGCAGTCGAGCGTGGGCGCGATCCTGCTGAACCGGCAGGGCGGCCTCACCGTCTACAACCGCTCCGTCGGCCTCGACGCCGGCTTCCTGCTGGGCCGCAACGTCACGCTCACCGGCCTGTTCGCCAAGACGGCGTCGCCCGGCACCGAGGGCCACGACACGGCCGGCGTCGTCGACTTCATCTGGAAGAGCGATCGCTTCAACTACGGCGTGCAGTACGCCGACATCGCCAAGAAGTTCAACGCCGAGATGGGCTTCATCGTCCGCACCGACGTGCGCAGCACGCGCGCCAAGGCCGGCTGGACGCCGCGCCCGAAGTGGTGGCGGACGATGCGCCAGCTGCAGATGAACGGCGTCTTCGACGACTACCACGACCACGCCGGCCGGCTGGTCTCGCGCACGTCGACTGCGGAGTGGGTGGCGCAGGGGCAGGACACGTCGTCGTACCGCGTCGCGGTGTCGCGCGACTTCGACTCGCTCAGCCAGCCGTTCGCGGTGGCCGGCACGCAGGTGCTGGTGGGCGACTACGAGTGGACCAGCGCGGAGCTGTCGTATGCCTCGAACCAGGCGCGGCGCGTCTACGGCGGGGCGACGATCGAGGCCGGGGACTACTACTCGGGCAGCCGCCAGACGGCGCGCCTGAACGTCAACTTCCTGGTGGGCCGCACCCTGCTGTTCGAGCCGAACTACACCCGCAACCGCGTCACGCTGCCGGGGCGCGCCCCGTTCACCAGCAACGTCCTCAACGTGCGCGTCAGTCAGAGCTTCTCGCCGGCCCTGTTCCTCAAGGCGTTCGCGCAGTACAACGACGAACGCCGTGGCGCCAGCGCCCAGTTCCTGCTCTGGTACATCTACCGGCCGGGCAGCGACCTCTACGTCGTCTACAACCAGGGCTGGGATACCGACGTGCCTGGCGGCCCGGCCACGCGCGTGCGGGGCCGCTCGCTGGCCGTGAAGATGACGTGCTGGTGGGCGCGATAGCTGGCATCGTCAGCCCGACGGTGCTCTAATGGCCGCCTGACGGAGGGTGCATGCCTGCGGATGACGACGGCGGGCGGGAGTGGCTGAGGACGACGCTCTACAGCATCGGTGACGCCGTCATCACGACGGACGCGCACGGGCACGTGCGCGAGATGAACCCCGTGGCCGAGACGCTCACCGGCTGGCGCGAAGCCGAGGCCGCTGGCCGCCCCTTCGCCGAGATCTTCGTCGCCCTCAACGAGGACACGCGCGAGCGCGTCGCCGACCCGGTCTCGCTGATCCTCCGCGACGGCATCGTCGTCGGGCTCGCCAATCACACCGTGCTCGTCTCCCGCGACGGCGCCGAGCGCCCCGTCGCCGACAGCGGCGCGCCGATCCGGCGCTCCGACGGCGCCCTCATCGGCACGGTCGTGGTGTTCCGCGATCAGACCGAGGAACGCCACTACCTCCACGCGCTCGAGCAGAGCGAACACCGTCACCGCGAGCTCTTCGAGGCGAATCCGCACGCCATGTGGGTGTACGACGAGGACGCGCTGTCGTTCCTCGAGGTCAATGCGGCCGCGACGGCGCGTTACGGCTACACCCGCGACGAGTTCCTGGCCATGACGCTCGCGGACATCCGCCCGCCGGAGGACGTGGCCGCGTTGCGGGCCGACGTCGCCGGCGTGCCGGACGGCTTCGAGGGCGGCCGGCGCTGGCGCCACCTGAAACGCGACCGCAGCCAGATTGCGGTGGAGATCTCGTCGCATCCGGTGCCGTGGCCCGGGAAGCGGGCGCGCGTCGTGCTCGCGCATGACGTCACCGCCCAGGCGGCGCTCGAGGCGCGCTTGCGCTGGCAGGCCGAGATGCTCACCCGGCTCGCCTCGCACGAGCCGTTGCCGGTGCTGCTCGACGAACTGACGCGCTACGTGTGCTCGCTGTGCCCCGGCGTGATGTCGACCATCATGCTGGTGGAAGGCACGAGCGGCGTGCTGCGTCCGGCCGCGTCGCACAACGTGCCGGCGGTCATCCAGTCGGCCGCCGACCCGACGCCGATGCGCGAAGGCGTCGGCGTGTGCGGCACCGCCGCGGCCCGCCGCGCGCCGTTCGTCGTCGAGGACATCGCCACCCATCCGGCGTTCGCCGCCTACGCGGCGGTGACCGGGCCGCACAACCTGCAGGCGGCGTGGTCGCATCCGTTCTACGACTCGAAAGGCCAGTTGCTCGGCACCGCGGCGATGTACGCCAGCGACCCCGGGCCGCCGACCGCGCACGAGAGCGCCATCGCCACCTTCGCGGCCACGCTGGCCGGCGTGATGGTGGAGCGGGCCCGTGTGATCGACGCGCTGCACGAGCGCGAGGCGCGGCTGCAGGCGATCTTCGACACCGAGCCCGAGTGCGTGATGGTGCTCGACCGCAACGGCCGGCTCGTCGACATCAACCCGGCCGGGCTGCGCCTCATCGAGGCCGAGTCGCTCGAGGACGTGCAGGGCACCGACGTCGCCGACCTGGCCACCGCGGAGTTCCGCGAGCGGTTCGACGGCCTCACCCGCGACGTCGTCAAGGGCGGCGAGGGCCGGCTCGAATTCGAGCTCGTGGGCCTTAAGGGCACCCGCCGCCTGCTCGACACCCATGTCGCGCCGTTGCGCGATGCGCGTGGCCGGGTCGCCGCCGTGCTCGGCATCACCCGCGACATCACGGAGCGCAAGGCGCTCACCGCGCAGCTCATGCAGGCGCAGCGCCTCGAGTCGGTAGGGCAGCTCGCCGGGGGCGTCGCCCACGACTTCAACAACATGCTCGGCGTGATCCAGGGTCAGACCGAGCTGGCGCTGCAGGACCTGCCGCCCGACAGCGCGGCGGCGCGCGGACTGCACGAGGTGCTGAAGGCGGCCCAGCGATCGGCGGCGCTGACGCGGCAACTGCTGGCCTTCGCGCGGCGCGAGCCCTCGTCGCCGCGCGTGATCGACCTGAACGCCCGGATCGACGAGCTCATCGGCATGCTGTCGCGGCTGATCGGCGAGGGAGTGGCCCTCGTGTGGACCGGCGGGCGCGACCTGTGGCCGGTGCGCTTCGACCCGGCGCAGCTCGATCAGGTGCTGACCAACCTGGTCGTGAACGCCCGCGACGCCATGCAGGGCACCGGCACGCTGACCGTCGCCACGGCGAACGTCACCGTGACCAAGGGCGAGAATCCGCCGCCCGGCGACTACGTGCGTCTCGAGGTCACCGACTCCGGCGCCGGCATGGACAGCGCCACGCTGGCCCGTATCTTCGAGCCGTTCTTCACCACCAAGCCGCAAGGGCAGGGCACTGGCCTCGGCCTGGCCACGGTCTACGGCATCGTGCACCAGCACGGCGGCGTCGTGTCGGTCGACAGCAAGCCGGGACGCGGGGCAACGTTCCGCATCATGCTGCCGCGCGAGGCCGGCGCCGTCCAGGGCGCGGCCGACCGGCCGGCGTCCCGTGCCGCCGCATCAGGCCGCGAGACGATTCTCGTCGTCGAGGACGAGCCGGCGCTGCTCACGATGATCACCGACGTGCTGCGGCGCCACGGCTACCAGACCCTGGCCGCGCAGAACGCGCAGGAGGCGGAAGGCCTCGTGCGCGCGCACGTCGGCCCGCTGCACCTGTTGCTCACCGATCTGGTGATGCCGGGCCTGTCAGGCCGTGAGCTGTGGCGCCGCGTGCACGCGCAGCGGCCGGATCTGCGCTGCGTGATGATGTCGGGGTACACGAACGAGGACAAGCGCGTCGAGGCCGCCGGCGTGCCCGTGCTCAACAAGCCGTTTCCGATGCGCGAGTTGGTCGAGACGGTGCGCGCGGCGCTCGACGCCGATCGTCCCGACGCGTGAGATGGGCTCTATAATCCGCGCGATGCGCACCTCAGCTGCCCGATTCGCCGTCGTTTGCCTGCTGGCCGCGTCGCCCGTGGCCGCGCAGAACGCGCCGCCGCGAGACCCGAAGGCCACGCGGTCGGCCGACCTGGTCGAGCTCGTCACGCTCGACCCCGGCATCACGCTCGACATCCGCTACGCCAAGACGAACAACTTCCTCGGGAAACCGGTGTACCCCGAGGCGCGCGCGTTCCTGCAGCGGCCGGCCGCCGAGGCGCTGCTGCGCGCTCACCGGGCGCTGGCGCCGCTCGGCTACGGCCTGCTGATCCACGACGGCTACCGGCCCTGGGCGATCACCAAGCTGTTCTGGGACATGACGGCCGGCACGCCGATGCAGGAGTTCGTCGCCGATCCGAAGTCGGGGTCGAAGCACAACCGCGGCTGCGCCGTCGACCTGACGATGTACGACCTCGCCACCGGCGAGGCCGTGCGGATGCCCGGCGACTACGACGAGGCGTCGCTGCGCTCGTACCCCGACTACCAGGGCGGCCCGCCGGAAGCCCGCGGCAAGCGCGATCTGCTGCGCCGCGTGATGGAGGCCGAGGGCTTCACCGTCGAGCCGAACGAGTGGTGGCACTTCAACTACAAGGACTGGACCGCGTACCCGATCCTCGACATCTCGTTCCAGCAGGCGTCGAAGCGCTGATCGGCTGAGACGAGCCCGGCCCCGCGCGCTCCCGCCGCGCCCCATGTCCCTGCACTACGAAGAGTACGCACCGCCACGAGCCGTGCGCGACACGGTGTCCCGCCTGTGGACGCTGAGCGGCACGCCGCCAGCGTCGCCGAGGTTCGAGCTGATCCTGCCCGACGGCCGGCCGGAACTGGTCGTGCACCTCGGCGATGCGTTCCGCCAGCGCCTGGCCACCGGCGCCACGCGGGTCCAGCCGCGCCGGATGGTAGTGGGACAGATGACGGGCGGCGTCGCGATCGCTCCCGGTCGGCGCGTGGCGACGATCGGTGTGCGGTTCACGCCGGCAGGACTCGCGCCATTGTGCCGGGTGCCGCAGTCGGCGCTCGTCGACAAGATCGCCGACGTCGCGACGCTCGAAGCGCCGCTGGTGCAGGCGATCGCCGCCGCGGCCGCCGCGGCGCCGGCGCTCGATGCGGCGCTGGCCGCCGCGCGTGCGGCGCTGGTACGCGCGTTCGCCGGGGCCGCGCCCATCGATCCGAGGATCGCCCGCGCGCTCGCGTGCATCACCGGCCGTGACGGCATGGCGACGATGGCCGAGATCGCCGACGCTACCGGCGCGACGTCGCGGTGGCTCGAGCGGCACTTCCTGCGCGATGTGGGCGTCAGCCCCAAGCGGTTCTCACGCCTGGTGCGGTTTCGCCGCGTGCTGGCGGCGCTCGAGGCCGCGCCGCCGGGAGGCGACGTCGCGCTGGCCCTCGATCACGGCTTCTACGACCAGGCGCACTTCATCGCCGAGTTCCGCGCGTTCGCGGGCGACGCGCCGCGGCGGTTCGTCGAGCAGCGCCTGACCGCGCTCACGCGGCACTTCGTGGACCGGCCGCCGCCCGGCCACGCGTTGTCGTGAATCTCCAAGACCGCGCCCACGGCGGCGCGCGACACTCCGTGGCGGAGGGACGATGACGAAGCCTCATGGACCCGTGACGGCGATGGCGCTGATCGGAATGCTCGCGATGGGCGCGCCGGCACCGGCACAGCCGGCGGCCGAGCCGCTGCCGCGATGGATGGCCGGGTGTTGGTCCGGCGCCGTCCGTGGCACGGTCGTCACCGAGCGCTGGGTAGTGGCCGACCCCGCCACGATGATCGGCACGTCCCACACCGTGAAGGGGCAGAGCGTCAGCGAGTTCGAGTTCCTGCGCGTCGTCGTGAAGGGCGGCGTCGCGACCTACATCGCGCAGCCCGGCGGCGCCCCGCCGACGTCGTTCGCGGCCACGGCGCACACCACCCGCGCCATCACCTTCGAGAATCCGGCGCACGACTTCCCGAAGCGCATCGGCTACGAGCGCGTCGATGCCACGCACCTGACCGCGTGGATTGACGGCGGGGCCGCGCCGGCCGGGCAGCGCATGGAGTTTCCGCTGACGCGCGTCGCCTGCGAGCCGTAGCCGGCACAGCGGCGAGGTCGCCCCCCACGGGCCCTCAACGGCGGCTCTGACTGGACTTCGCCGTCGACGCAGGCGCCTGCGGCTCTGTCGCGTTGCTGCTCCCGTTCGTACCGCCGCCGAAGAGTTCGGTCACTTTGACGGGCACGGACACACCAAAGAAGATTGACCAGTTGTAGCTGTCGACGATGGGCTCCCCAGGGAAAAACGGCGTCTCCTTGCCAGGCGTGTTCAAGGGAAGGCCGTCGAGAATCGCTTCGTCCTTTTGGCTGCGGTCATATCCTACGAAGCGGCGGTAGGCGGCGTCGTTCGCCGCAGCGCGCTCGGCGATCAGCTCTGCCGCGGCCGCCCGAAAACCGGGGGCCAGTTCCTTGCCTTTCCGCAGACCGAATCCCCCAGTGAAGTGCAGGTTGGGATTCATCTCGACGGCACCACCCAAGAAGAACCCGTCAAGAAACCCCGAACTGCCTTGCGTGAACTGGAACGATGTGACGATGCTCAGCTGTCGGTCCTGACCCCACCACGTGTCGACGTCGCCGATGCGAAAGAGTGCACCAGCGAGGCCAGAGGCGCGCACCTTGCTATCGTTCGAGACCAACAGGGCGCCATTGTTCTTTGTGTAGTCTTCATGGTCGTCCGTCAGATAGGAAACGCCCGCGCTAATGACTGCGCGGACGTTCGGGTCTTCTTTTTTCGAGGAGTCCGGTGCAGCAGTATCCTGTGCGCGTGCGGGTTGGGCAGTAAGCGCGAGAAGGAGCAGAACGGAACCAACGTGTTTCGGACTCATGGGCACCTCCACGACCGCCTGACCTGGCCGCTGACCAAGGGACGGACCGACCCCGAAAATTCCTACTCTTCCCGCCGTGCTCTAAGCCGCGGCTATCATCGAGCAGATGTCGCGTGCGCCCTCGGGTCGCTGGGCCCTCGCCGCCGGGCTCGCGGCCGTCGCCGTCGTCACCGCCACGTATCGCGCGCTCGAGGTCGCGAACCCCGCCGTCGTCTCCACGACGTTCCTCCTCGTCGTGCTGGTGGTGGCTGCCACGTCCCTGCTGTGGGCGGCGATCGGCGTCTCGCTCGCGGCGGTGCTCGCCTTCAACTACTTCTTCCTGCCGCCGCTGGGGACGTTCGTCGTCGACGACCCGCAGAACTGGCTGGCGCTGCTCGCGTTCCTCGCGGTGAGCGTGGTCGCCGGCAATCTCTCGGGCGTGGCGCGCGCCCGCACCGCCGAAGCGGTGTCGCGTCGCGACGAGCAGGCCCGTCTCTTCGACCTGAGCCGCGACGTCCTCGTGCTGCCCGACAGCCGCGAGGCCCTGACCGCCCTGGCCGCGGCCGTGGGCCGGCGCTTCGACGTCGGCTACCTGGCGATCGCGTTGCCCGACGGGACCGGCTGGGAGGTGTCGTCGGCAGGGGCGCTGGCCCTCGTGCTCGACCCGCGTGAGCTCACGACGGCGATGGCGGCGGCGCAGACGACGCTCGAGTTCGACGCTCGTTCCCGCACCTACGCCGGTCATCGCGACGCCACCGTCGACGGCCACGAGGTCCGCCTCGTCCCGCTGCGCGCCGGCACGCGGCCGATCGGCCTGCTGGCGGCGTCCGGCCGGCCGGTGGACGCCGGCACGCTCGACTCACTCGCCGGTCTCGTGGCGCTCGCCATCGAGCGGGCGACGCTGCTGCAGGAGCGCAAGACCGCGGAGCTGACGCGTCAGAGCGAGGCGCTGAAGTCGGCGCTGCTCGCCTCGATCGGCCACGATCTGCGCACCCCGCTGACGGCGATCCGCGTGGCGGCCGCCAATCTGCAGGCTGGTGAGCTGCTGCCGGCGGACCGCGTGGAGCAGGGCGAGTTGATCCAGTCGGAGGTCGAGCGGCTGGCGCGGCTGTTCCAGAACCTGATGGACATGGCGCGCCTCGATGCCGGTGACGTGGCACACGAGCGGCGCCGCGTGCATCCGTCGGAGATCGTCGCGGCGGCCCGCGATCAGGTGGAGCACACCCTGGTCGCGCGGCGACTCGACGTGACGATCGACCCCGACTTGCCGATTCGCCTCGATCCGCGCCTCACCGCGTCGGCGTTGGCGCACCTGCTCGAGAACGCCGCACAATACGCCCCGATGGACTCCCCGATCGAGGTGCGTGCAGGACTCACAGCCGGCGGTCTCGAGATCGCCGTTCGCGATCACGGCCCGGGCATCGCGGCCGCCGACCTGCCGCACCTGTTCGACCGTTTCTACCGGGGCGACGCCGCTCGCGCCCGCACCTCCGGCACCGGCATGGGCTTGTGGATCGCCCGCGGCTTCCTGGCGGCTCAGCATGGCCGCGTCTGGGCCGAGAACGCGCCGGATGGGGGTGCCAGGTTCACGATCGTCGTGCCCGCGGCCGACACGCTGCCGCCGCCCGCAACGCGCGACGGGGCCGAGGCATGACCCCCGCCCGCATCCTGCTCGTGGACGACGAACCCGCGATCCAGCGCGCCGTCGGCCCGCTGCTGCGCAGCCGTGGCTACGACGTCGAGATCGCGGCTAGCGGCGCCGAGGCCCTGCGGCTCGTCTCCGCGCGGATGCCCGACCTCATCGTGCTCGACCTCGGGCTGCCAGACGTCGAAGGGACGGACGTGTGCCGTCGCATCCGCGAGATGTCGCCGGTGCCGATCGTGGTGCTCTCGGCGCGCGGCAGCGAAGAGGACAAGGTGCAGGCGCTCGACCTCGGCGCCGACGACTACGTCACCAAGCCGTTTGGCCCGAACGAGCTGCTGGCGCGCATCCGGGTGGCTCTGCGCCGCGTGGCGGACGCCGACACGGGGGCCGAGAGCGGCGTGTTCCGCGCCGGCGGGCTCGACATCGACTACGACCGCCGCCGCGTGGTGCGCGAGGGCACCGAGATCCGGCTGACGCCGAAGGAGTTCGAGCTGCTGTCGCTGCTGGCGAGGAGTCACGATCGCGTGCTGACACACCGCGCGATCCTGAAGGCGATCTGGGGCGCGAACGCCGTCGACCAGCCGGAGCACCTGTGGACGCTCGTGGCGCAACTTCGCCGGAAGATCGAGCCCGACCCGGGCACGCCTCGGTATCTCGTGAGCGAACCGTGGGTCGGCTACCGGTTCGTCACGGGCATGGACTGACCGCCGCCGCTATTGTCGACGGCGGCCGGTTCACCGCGTCGCCGTGGATGCGTGTCCGGCCAGTGCCTCGTCGAGCCGGAGCAACGCGTCATCACAGCCGGCCGCGAGTGCCCGTTTACGACCGAGCGTCAGGGCCAGCGATCGCACGTTCGTGTTCTGCCGCGACAACGCCACGATCTCGGCATGCACCGCCAGGTAGCGCTCGAATGCCGCCAGCGCAGGACCGCCCGCCGACGAGGGCAGGCCCGCCAACAGCTCCGCGAGTGCTCGGCGCGACGACGCCGCTGCCGCCGCCATGCGGGCCTCGATCGCCGTCATGGCCGTGTCGCCGGCCTCGGCGATGTGCGGGGCCTGCAGGGCCTGCATCTGGAAGACGCCGAGCTTCGCTCGGGCGGCGGCGGCCTCATGCCGGCTCAGTTGTGAGGGGGCGGCCCGCACGCCGGCGTCGACGGCCTCGACGAACGCCGCGGCCGCGGCCGCGCCGTCGCCGAAGGACAGGCGCTGGGCCTTCACGTTCGTGCTTTCGACCGCCAGCACCAGCACCTCGTCGTCGAGCCGCTGGTAGGCCTCATAGCGCGTGCTGAACTCCTGGAGCAGACGGCCGTCTGCGTCGTAGCGCAGCGCCTGCAGCAACGGCACGAGCGCCGCCGCATCTCGTTGCACTGCCTGCCGCAACTGTCGCGCCTCGCCGGCGGCCTGGCGGCTGTCGATCTCCGTGCCGGCCATGACGGCGCGACTCGACGACTCGGCCGCCGCACCGAAGGCCAGCCGCATCGCGGCCGACAACCGGCGTGCATCGCCGAGCGCCGTCAGCGACGCGCGGGGCAGGGTGCACGACGCGGCCATGACACTCGCGCCGAACACCACCGCCGCGATGGAGAAGACGCGGCGTCCGGACACGTCGACACGGTGGCGATCCATCTCGGGCCTCCGGAGAGATCGTCGCGCCTTCGTGCCGGCGAGGTCCTGAGAAGTCGCTGAGATCCGGCCTCGACTGCGGCGGAGATCGCCCGCGCCCGCGCACTTCAGGGCATTCTCAGGGACTTCTTTGTAGGGTCTCAGGAGCGGCTCGGTAGCGTGGAAGGGAAGGAGCCGTCGCGTTCATGTCCCTCTATCGCACCAGCCGCGTCCTTGGCCTGGCGCTGTCGCTCGCGACGCCCGCCCTCGCGCAACCGGCGATGTCGACCGGCGCCGCATCGGCAGGCCCCGGCGTGACTGACGGCCCCGCCGCCCCGGCGCCCGGCCCGTTCGACCACGTGCAACTCGGCGTCGCCATCGAAGGCTTCTACCAATACAACTGGAACCGTCCGTACGACCGCGTGAACCTCTTGCGCGCCTACGATACGCGGGCCAACGTGTTCGGCCTGCAGCAGGCCGCGCTCGTCCTCGAGAGCGCACCTCGTGTCGACGAGGGACGCCGCTTCGGCGCCCGTCTCGATCTGCAGTTCGGCCAGGCGACGGAAACGGTGCAGGGCAGTGCGGCGAACGAGCCGCGCCCCGATGTCTACCGGAACGTCTGGCAGGCCTACGGCACCTATGTGCTCCCCGTCGGGCGCGGCCTCACGGCCGACTTCGGCAAGTTCGCGTCGAACCTCGGCTACGAGACCAACTACGCGAAGGACGACAGCCACTTCTCGCGCGCGTACTTGTTCAACTTCCTGCCGTTCTACCACTCGGGCCTGCGACTGAGCCTGCCGGTGTCCGACGACGTGACGGTGATGTACGCGCTCACCAACGGCATCCAGCAGACCGAGGACGTCAACGACTACAAGAGCCACCACGCCTCGGTTCTCGTGAAGCCCACGCGCGGCATCGCCTGGACGACGAACTACTACGTCGGCCGGGAACAGCCCGACGGCGGCGAGCCCACCGGGCCGGACGGCTTCTTCCGCGTGCTCGACAGCTACGTGGCGTGGGCGCCCACGCCGGCGCTGGGATTCGGACTCGACGTCAACTACGTCACCAACGAGGTCAACGCCGCGGATGACGCCCTGTCGCTGCAAGGCACCGCCGTCTACGCCCGCTACCAGGTGACGCCGCCGGCGCTTGCCGTCCGCTACGAGCGCCTCGACGACGAGGGTCTCTTCGGCGGCATCGACCAGGTGCTGCACGAGGTCACCGCGACGGCCGAATTCAGGGTCGTCGACGGCTTCCTGATGCGGGCCGAGTTTCGGCGCGACTGGTCGAACCGGGGCTTCTTCACCGGCCCGCGGCCTGGCGAACTCCGCAAGGGCCAGAGCACCGCGCTCGTCGGGCTGGTGTGGTGGTTCGGCAACAAGACGGGGGCCTGGTAGCGCGCCGTCGCGCGTCAGGCGTCCTGATGGAGGCGGCGATGCTCGACCTGATCTTCGTGGGACTCACGGTGCTGTTCTTCGCGATCGCCGGCGCCTACGTGGCCCGCTGTAGCGCGTTGAACCAGGGAGACCAGCGATGACTGCCGAAGTCGCCGGCCTCGCGATCGCGGCGGCGCTGCTCGTGTACCTCGTCTACGCGATGCTCGCGCCGGAGAAGTTCTGACATGACTCTCAACGGATGGCTGCAGATTGCGCTGTTCCTGCTGGCGGTGCTGGCGGTGACCCGGCCTCTCGGCCGCTACATGACGGCCGTGTTCGAGCGGCGCCGCACCTGGCTCGACCCGGTGCTGCGCCCGGTCGAGCGTGGCATCTACCGGCTGACGCGAGTCGACGACACGCACGAGATGCGGTGGCCCGAGTACGCCTCGACGATGCTGGCGTTCAGCGTCGTCTCGATGCTGATGCTGTTCGCGCTGCTGCGCCTCCAGGCCGCGCTGCCGTTGAACCCGCAAGGACTGGCTGCCGTGGCGCCCGACCTCGCCTTCAACACCGCGGCGTCGTTCACGACCAACACCAACTGGCAGTCGTACGTCGGCGAGACGACGATGAGCTACCTCACGCAGATGGCCGGACTCGCCTACCAGAACTTCGTCTCGGCGGCAGTCGGCATCGCCCTGGCCATCGCGTTCATCCGCGGCATCGCCGCGAAGGGTCGCGGCACCCTCGGCAACTTCTGGGTCGACATGGTGCGGGCGTTGCTGTGGGTGCTGCTGCCGTTCTGCCTTGTCGGCGCGCTGTTCCTGGTGTCGCAGGGCGTGGTGCAGAACCTGAAGCCCTATGACCGCGTTCAGCTCGTCGACCCGCAGACGGCGGCGGCGACGGTGGACGGCAAGGAGACCACCACGACGGTGACCGAGCAGGTGATCGCGCAGGGCCCGGTGGCCTCGCAGGTGGTAATCAAGCAGTTCGGCACCAACGGCGGCGGCTTCTTCAACGCCAACAGCGCCCACCCGTACGAGAACCCGACGCCGCTCACGAACGTCTTCGAGATGGTCTGCATCTTCGCCATCTCCGCCGGTCTCACCTGGACGCTCGGCGACATGACGAAGTCGCGCCGCCACGGCTGGGCGGTGTGGGCAGCCATGGCGGTCCTGTTCCTGGCCGGCGTGACCACGGCCTACTGGGCCGAAGCGCAGGGCAACCCGCTGCTGGCCGGCACCGACCAGACGCCAGGCGCGATGTGTCCGGGCGGCAACATGGAAGGCAAGGAGTCGCGCTTCGGCATCGCCAACTCGGCGCTCTTCGCCACCGTCACGACGGCCGCGAGCTGCGGCGCGGTGAACGCGATGCACGACTCGTTCACGCCGATCGGCGGGATGGTGCCGCTCGTGAACATCATGCTCGGCGAGGTGATCTTCGGCGGCGTCGGTGCCGGGATGTACGGCATCCTCATCTTCGTCGTCCTGTCGGTGTTCATCGCCGGCCTGATGGTGGGGCGGACCCCGGAGTACCTCGGCAAGAAGATCGACGCCTTCGACGTCCAGATGGCGATGCTGGCCGTGCTGGTCTTCCCGCTCGTCATCCTGGTGTTCACGGGGATCTCTGTGGTCTCGCCGGCCTTCGGCACCTCGAGCCTGTGGAACACCGGCCCGCACGGACTGTCGGAGATTCTCTACGCCTACACGTCCGGAACCGGCAACAACGGCTCGGCGTTCGCCGGCCTGTCGGCGAACACCCGGTGGTACAACGTCACGCTCGGCATCGCCATGCTGATCGGGCGCTTCATGATCACGATCCCGATGCTCGCGCTGGCCGGGAATCTGGCCCGCAAGGCGCAGGTGCCGGCGTCGCTCGGCACGTTCCCGGTGACGACACCGCTCTTCGCGACCCTGCTCGTGAGCGTGATTGTGATCGTCGGCGTGCTCACGTTCTTCCCGGTGCTCAGCCTGGGACCCATCGTCGAGCACCTGCTGTTGCAGCAGGGCTCGACCTTCTGACGGACAACAACGCTCCATGGGCAACGCACAGCAACGCAGCATCTGGGAGCCGGCGCTGATTCGCGCCGGCGTCGCCGACGCGGTCCGCAAGCTCGACCCGCGGATCGTCATCAGGAACCCGGTGATGTTCGTGGTCGAAGCCGGCGCCGCGTTCACGACCATCCTGCTCGTCCGCGACGTCGTCGCCGGCGGCTCGTTCGGCTTCGAGCTGCAGATCGTCCTGTGGCTGTGGGCCACGGTGTTCTTCGCCAATCTCGCCGAGGCGATGGCCGAGGGGCGCGGCAAGGCGCAGGCCGACACGCTGCGCAGGACGCGCACCGAGACGCTCGCCAACCGGCTCGGCGCCGATGGGCGGCTCGAGTCGGTGGCGGCCGGATCGCTGCGCAAAGGCGATGTCGTGCGGGTGCAGGCCGGCGAATTCATTCCGGCCGACGGCGAGATCATCGAGGGAGTGGCCTCGGTCGACGAGTCGGCGATCACGGGGGAGTCGGCGCCGGTCATCCGCGAGGCCGGTGGCGACCGCTCCGCCGTCACCGGGGGCACACGCGTGCTGTCGGACGTCATCACGGTGCGGGTGTCGTCCGACCCCGGCCACACCTTCCTCGATCGCATGATCGCCCTGGTCGAAGGCGCCGAACGTCAGAAGACGCCGAATGAGATCGCGCTCAACATCTTGCTCGCCGGGCTCACCATCGTGTTCCTGATGGCGGTCGTGACGCTGCAGCCGTTCGCCATCTACTCCGGAGCGCGGCAGTCGGTCTTCGTGCTGGTGTCGCTGCTCGTGTGCCTCATTCCGACGACGATCGGCGGGCTGCTCTCGGCCATCGGCATCGCCGGCATGGACCGGC
>CADEDM010000104.1 GCA_902826065.1 uncultured Acidobacteriota bacterium
TCGTCGCGGACGGCTACGGCAACCGTCGCATCGTGGTGTTCGACGGCGCGACCGGGAAGTACCTGCGGCACTGGGGCGCGTACGGCAAGCGGCCCGAAGACCCCCCGCGACCGTCGCCGGGCGCGCCCGACCCCGGTGCACCGCCGAAGCCGCCAGCCACGGCCGCGGCGGCGCCGCCGGCGCAGTTCCGGATTCCGCACGGCATCACCGGCTCGCGCGACGGGCTCCTCTATCTCGCCGACCGTGGCAACAATCGCGTGCAGGTGTTCCGACAGAACGGCGAGTTCGTGCGCGAGCGCATCCTGCGGCCGCAGTGCGGCGCCGAGCAGGCCGCGACGTGGGTCCCCAAGCGTCCGTGCGGCATCGAGGCGGCCTTTTCGGTAGGGCTGTCGCACGACGGACCGCAGACCTATGTCTACGTCGCCGACGGCGGCACGCACGTGATCACCGTGCTCCGACGCAGCGACCTCGAGGTCGTCGACGAGTTCGCCGGCCCGGGTGTAGCGTCCGGCCAGCTGGGACGACCGCACAACCTCACCGTCGATCCGTCCGGGAACATCTTCGTAGCCGAAGCGGCCGGGCCCAAGGTCAAGCATCCGTCGACCGGCGCCGAGGTCGACGCCGGATTCCGCGCCCAGAAGTTCACCTTCACCGGCACGAAGTCCGCGCGGTAGCTCACGCGTCTCCGAACCCGCACGGATGAGATCGTGCCCGCGGATGCTGTGACGATTCGGCCAGTCCGCGGACCGACGCGGCGGGAGCTGATCGCGACGTCGCTCGCAGCGGTCGGCGTCGCGGTCAGCGCGCCATCGGCCGCGGCGCAGGCCGCGCCCGTGGTCGACGTCCCGTACTCGTTTCGCACGAAGCAGCCCATCGTCCCGGTCGCGGTCAACGGCGGGCCGGCGCTGCCCTTCGTCATCGACACCGGCGCCTCGATCCACGTGATCGACCGCGAGGTCGCACGTGCCGCGCAGGTTCGCGGCGGCCGCGCCGCATCATGGAGTGGCGGCGGCGCCGGCACCGTCGACGCCCAGTTCGTCGACGACGTCACGCTGGCCTTCGGCGGCCGGTCGTGGTCCGCGCAGCGCAGCGGCGTCGCGCCGCTCGGCTTTCCCGATCGCAAGCATTTCGCCGGGCTGCTCGGTGCGCCAATCCTGAAGGGCTACGTCGTGCAGTTCGACTTCCCTGCCACCAGGCTCCGCCTGTTCGAGCCGGCGACCTTCACGCCACCGGCGGGCGCCACGCGCCTGCCGTTCGAACTGATGGACGATCTGCCGGTCGTGCACGTCACCGTCGATGCCGGCACCGGCCCGATCGCCGCCCGGCTCATGGTCGACACCGGCGCGGGCACGTTCATCGACCTCAACCGGCCGTTCGTCGACGCGCATCGCCTGGTGCAGGCCGCGGCCGACGCCACCGCCGCTGACCGTCCCGCCGCGCTCGGTGGACCCGCGCCGTTCCTCTACGCGACCGGCCGCCAGGTGGTCTTCGGCGGGCGCGTGTTCGATCGACCGCGCCTGGGCCTGTCGCGCTCGACGACCGGCTCGAGCGCGCGCAGTGAGCGCGACGGCGTGCTCGGCAACGAGGTGTGGCAAGACCTCGTCGTCACGGTGGACTACCAGCGGTTGTCGATCTACCTCCAGTCGAGGCCAGCGTGAACGCGCCGGGCGCCGTCTCGCGATCGGCTATGGCCGCAGGGCCTGCGCGGGATCGACGCGGGTCGCGCGTCGCGCCGGCAGCCAGGCCGCAGCCATCGCCGTCACCGCCATCAGCGCCGCGACGCCGGCGAGCGTGACGGGATCAGTGGGCGTCACTCCGAAGAGGAGGGATGCCATCAGCCGCGCCAGCAGCAGCGCCGCAGCCAGGCCCAGCACGATACCGAGCGCCACTGGCCGGGCCCCGCGTCCGAGCACGTGCCATCGCACGTCGCCGGCCGTCGCGCCCAGCGCCATGCGGATGCCGAATTCTGTCGTGCGCTGCGACACGGTGTACGAGAGGACGCCGAAGACGCCGACCAGCGCGAGCGCGAAGGCCGCGCCGGCGAAGAGGCCGACGAGCAGCATCGACGATCGCGCCGGCGCCGTCGCCCGGCGGAGCACGGCGTCCATCGTCTCGATGCGCAACATCGCCGCGCCGGGATCGGCGGCGCGCACGGCGGCGCGGGCCTCTGACACGAGGCTGTCGGGCGCCACCGCGGTCCGCACTGCGATGGTCATGCTGCCGGGCCCGGGCGCCATGCGATGCGGGATGTACACCGTCTCCGACGTCGCTTCGTCGAGCCCGAGTTGCTTGACGTCGGCGGCGACGCCGACGATCACCGCCTCGGGCACGACGCGATTGTCGGGGGCGCCCATGTAGATCCGGCGCCCGAGCGGATCGCGATCGGCATAGAACCGTCGCGCGAGTGACTCGCTGATGACGACCGCCGCGTGGCCGGGACCGCCGTCCTCAGAGGAGAACGCGCGGCCGCGGAGAATCGGCACGCCCATCACGTCGAAGTAGTTGGCGCGCACGATTCGGTTCGGCACGCCCGGTGGCGTCTGCCCGGCGGGCCACGGCTGGTCGAGCATGTTGAACCACGCGCCGTTGCCGCGGCCGGTGACCGGCAGCGTCGTCGTCAGGGTCACGTCCTGAACGCCGGGTCGGCCTTCGAGGTTCGAGGCGACACGCTCGAAGAACTCCCGGCGTGCCGCCTGCTCGGCGTACACGGGTGACGCGACCGAGGCGGTGAACGTGAGCAGGCGCGCCGGATCGAAGCCGGGCGAGACCTGGAGCAACGCGGCGAAACTCCGGGCCAGCAGGCCGGCACCGACGAGCAGCACGAGCGCCAGCGCCAGCTGCGACACCACCAGCCCGTGGCGCGCCAGCCCTTCTCGCGTGCTCCCTCGGGCGCCCGACTGCAGCCACTGCAGCGGCGATCGCAGCACGAGCGGCAGCGCCGGGAAGATCGCGAAGGCGAGCCCGGCCGCGATGGACACCACGACCGCAAAGGCGACGACCGGCCCGTCGACCGCGACCCCGGCGAGCCGCGGGAGGTCCTGCGGCAGCAGCGTCGCGAGCACGCTGACCAGGCCCACGGCCAGGCCGACGCCCAGCGCGCCTCCCAGCAGCGCCAGCAGCAGACTCTCGACCAGCGTCTGCCGCACGAGTCGGGCGGCACCGGCGCCCAGCGCCTGTCGCACCGCCATCTCGCGCCGCCGCTCGGTGGCCCGGGCCAGCAGCAGATTGCCGAGGTTCGCGCAGGCGATGAGCAGCACCAGGCCGACGGCCGCCATCAGCATCTCGAGCCGGCGTTCGACACCATCCAGCAGCACCGCCTTCGCCGGCTCCACGGCCCCGGCGGCATTCTCGGTGTACTGCGGGAACTCACGGCGGATCCCGTCCATCACGGTGTCGATCTGCGCGCGAGCCTGCGCCAGATCGACGCCGGGCGCGAGGCGCGCGATGCCGAGCAGGAAGTACTGGTCGCGGTTCTGCCGGAACGCGGGCTCGAACCGTGCCGGCACCCAGTACTCGTCATTGAAGTCGAGGAAGGCAAAATCGGGAGGCATCACGCCCACCACCGAATGCGGGAGGGCGTTGATCGTGAGGGTGTGGCCCACGGCGCGCGCCTCGCCGAAGAGCCGTCGCGCCAGCCCGGCACTCAGCACGACCACCGGTTCGGCGGCGGGGTCGTCGTCGGCCTCGGTCAGCGTGCGGCCGTCGGCGGCGACGCGGCCCAGGACGTCGAACACGCTGCCCACGCTGAGGCAGCCGCGAAGCCGTTCGGTCGTGCCGTTCACCGTGACCAGGCGCTGGGTCGATGCGAACCCGGCCATGGCGGCGAAGCCCGTTGCGCGCGCCTTGAAGTCCGTGAGGTTGCCAGGGGTCGTCGAATCGAGACCGGCGCGCCCGCGGGTGTGGTGTCCCAACACCACGACGCGGTCGGCCTCGGCGAACGGCAGCGCCTTCAGCACCACGGCGTGGAACACCGTGAAGATGGCCGTGTTGGCGCCGATGGCCAGCGCAATCGTGGCGGCGCACACCAGCGTGAAGCCCGGCGACCGGGCCAGCGTACGAACGGCGTAGCGGACTTCCGACAGGAGCGACGTGCACATCGGCCACTGGCCTCCGTAGGGATGGGGATCGGCGAGCGCGGAGTCGTCGAGGCGCCGCGGGCGCGGCCGTCCGCGGCGGGCGGCCACGGCAAATCGCAGCAGGTCCAGGTACTCTGCGGCCGTCACGCGCCAGACGCCAGGCCATCCGGCTCGGCGACGGGCGTCACGCACCAGGTCATCGAACACCGCCGACATCTCGGTGCCGTGTCGCCGCCGGTCGTCGACCGGCAACAGCCAAAGCGCCGCGCGGTAGAGACGGCCGGCCATGATCGTCAGGCGTTGCGGGGCGCCAGCCGCTTCCGGCGCGCCATCTTGACCGCCCGCAGCAGGCGCGCCGTCTCGAGCGTCGCCACGGCCAGGCCGTCGCGCCGGATGCGGTAGTAGCGCCGGCGTTCGTCGTCAGCGTCGGCCGGCGGACGTTCGCTGAGCTCCTCGACGAGTCCGGCGTCGAGCAGGCGCTTCAGGGCCGCGTAGAGCGTGCTCGCCGTCAGCGCGACTTCCCCGCTGGTGCGCTCGCGGATGTCCTGGATGATGGCGTAGCCGTGCAAGTCCCGATCGCTGAGCGACAGCAGGATCTGGAATACGGGCACCGACAGCGGCAGGTGGGTCTCGAGCGGACGGCGGCGAGGATAGTCGGGCATGGCAGATAGAACGCGTGACGTTATACCGTACGACGTCACAGATACGCAACCGTGCCCGGTGCCGGCCCGACCGGACTCAGAGCGCCGGGCGCGCCGTCTCGACGAACTTGACCAGGGCCCGCAGCGTCTCGTTGACCGGGGTGGGGACACCCAGCATCCGCCCGCGGCGAACGACGAAGCCATTGAGGTCGTCGATCTCGGTGCGGCGGCCGGCGGCGAGATCCTGTGCCGTCGACGACAGCGCCTGGGGCATCGCCTCGGCGATTGCCCGCACGGCGTCGCCCAGGGCGGCGCGCGTGACCGGCACACCGTCGCCCGCGGCCACGGCGGCAATCTCGTCGGTCACGTTGTCCATCACGGCGCGCACGCCGGCATCGCCGGCGAGCCGGCCGTAGCGCAGTTGCGTCAGCGCCGAGATGGCGTTGTACGCGCAATTGGCGGTGAGCTTGGTCCACAGGTCCACGCGCACGTCGTCCGACCGACGGCTGGGCACGCGGGCCCGGGCCAGCGCCGCTTCGAAGGCCGTCAGACGGAGAAGGGCCTCCCCGCGTTCGTCAGCCGCGGCCAGCGGCGTCCCCAGGATCAGGCGGCCGCTGCCGTTGTGACGGAGTCGTCCGGGCGCAGTCATCTCGGCGGACACGTAGACGACGCCGGGCACCACCGCCTGCGGCATCCGCTCGCGCAGGCGCCAGGCATTGTCGACGCCGTTCTGCAGGCTCACGACCAGGGTGTCCGCCGGCAGGCGGTCGGCGAGCAGCGTCGCCACCGTATCGGTGTCCACCGACTTCACGCACACGAGCACGGCGTCGCAGCTGCTGAGGGCGTCGGGCGTGTCGACCGCGTCGAGCGCCACGGTGGCGGGTCCGTCGACGCTGTCGATCACGAGGCCGTCGCGCCGGATGGCGTCGACGTGCGCCGGCCGGGCGACCACCGTCACCGGCGTACCGCCCTGATGGAGGCGTGCCCCGAAGTAGAGGCCGACGGCGCCCGCGCCCATCACGCCCACGCGCGGTGACGGGAGAGCGCCCGTCGAGTGATCTGGAGGTGTCATCCGGTCATTCTGGCATCCGACGCTTCGGCGGCGGCCTGCGGCTCGCCGCTCGCACGCGTCTCGCCCGCCTCGGCCATTCAAGCCGACAGACGCACCGTCGATTAACCGAAGGTCCGGGAGCACCCGCGTCGCTGCCCCACGGAGCCGGCACCCGCGCCGTGATAACGTGCCGCTGCGCGCTCGTGGGCGTGTGAGGGAGCCGGGGATGGGTCGAGAAGTCATCGTCGTCGTGGCGGTCTGGGCTGCGGCCTGTGGCGCGGCGCCGCCCGCGGCCACCCGTGCGACGACGCCGTGGCCGACGCACGGGTGGGACATGTCGACACCCGCGGCCGAGGGCGTCGATGGCGACGCGCTCGCCAGGCTCGACCAGGAGTTCGCGGCCGGACAGCACGGCCAGGTCACCGGTATGCTCGTCGTCCGGCACGGCCGCATCGTGTTCGAGCGCCGCTACGATCACGACTTCGATCGGATGTTCGAGGGCCGGGACCCGGTACGCGGTCCGTACAACTACTACGACCCCGACTGGCATCCACGCTACCAGCATGGGTCGCTGCACACGATGCAATCGGTCAGCAAGAGCGTGACCTCGACCCTGGTGGGCATCGCCATCGGGCGCGGCGAGCTCCCGCCGGTGGCGACGACGGTGATGCCGCTGTTCTCGACGTTCCGCGCGCCAGCGCCGGATCCGCGGCGCGACGCCATGACCCTCGACGACGTGCTCACCATGCGGACCGGCATCGCGTGGGACGAGAGCACGGTCACCTATACCGATCCGAAGAACTCGTGCGCCGGCATGGAGCGCAGCCAGGACTGGGTGCAGTTCGTGCTCGATCAGCCGATGGCCGCGGCCCCCGGCACGACCTTCGTCTACAACAGCGGCGCCACCGAGCTGCTGGCGCACCTGTTGAAACAAGGCACCGGCAAGCAGGCCGAGGACTACGCGGCGGAGCATCTGTTCCGCCCGCTCGGCATCACGGAGACGTACTGGAAGCGGACGCCGACGGGGCTGAACGACGCCGAGGGCGGGCTCTATCTGACCGCCCGTGACCTCGCGAAGATCGGGTATCTCTACCTGCACGACGGCCAATGGGACGGCCGCCGGCTCTTGCCTGGCGGGTGGGTGGCGAAGGCCACGGCGCCGATCGTCGATACGCGTCCCGGGCAGGCGCGGTCGCGGAAGTACGGCTACCAGTGGTGGGTCTTGCCCGCCGCCGACGGCGCCGTGCGCGCCTATGCCGCCCTCGGCTACGGTGGTCAGCGCCTCATCGTGGTACCCGATCGTGATCTGGTCGCCGTCTTCACCGGGTGGAACATCTACGAGCACGCCGAGTTCGCGCCGTATGCGGCCCTCGATCGCGTGCTGCAGGCAGTCGGTAGCTAGCATGAGCAGCTCCACCGACATCGTCGCGGCGCCCGTGGCCGCGCGCGCACGGCCAGTGCCGGCGTGGCAGGACGCGCTCGAACGCGGCCCGGTGTGGATGCGGGCCTCGGCGGCCGCCCTCGTCGGCTACACGCTGTTCGTGCTGACGCCGATGGGCGCGTCACTCGACGATCGCGGCGTCGATCTCGTCGCAGCCGCGGTGCGGTTGCTGATCGAAGGCGGAGCCTTCTTCTGGGCCGCGGGCCGCGCCGAGCTGCCGAACCGCGTGCGCCTGTCGCTGCGGATCGCGGCCTGGACCTCCGTCGGGTCGGCGATCAACTACCTCGTGCTGGTGCCGGCCCGCCTCGGCGGCCCGGTGCTGCTCTCCCCCGCCGTCGACTCGGTGCTGACGCTGGCCAGCTACGTGGCGACGCTGGCGGCGCTGCTCGTGTACCCGCGCACGCCGGCCCGGGCGGGCGAAGGCGCGGCGCTCGCCATCGACTTCGTCATCACCGTCGGCGGCCTCGGCCTTCTGAGCTGGACGCTGGTCACCGAAGCCAGTATCGGCCTCATCGCCGATCCGATGGCGCAGACCTACATCCGGATGTTCGGGCTGGCGCAACTGGCGATGATCGCCGGACTGAACGTGGTCGTCGTGCGCGGCGTCGTGGTGCCGAGCGCTCGGGCATTCTGGTGGTTCATCGCCGGCCAGGCGCTCTACCTGCCGGTGGTGTTCCTCTCGCAGCTCAGTGGCGCGGGTCTCATCGGCGACTGGCCGATCGACATCGCGTACTACCTCGGCGTCCTGCCGACGCTCGTCGCCAGCCACCTGTTCCGCTCCGATGCGGTGACCGCCTCGGCGGACAGCGGCCCGGCGTGGCTCCGCGACCTGAATCCGCTGCCGTTGGCCATGCCGCTCTTGTCTGGCGTCGCGCTCCTCGCGTCGCTGATGGTCGGTCCGGCCTCGGCGGCGCTGCCGCTCGCCGCCACGCTCGTGGCGATCTCCGTCCTGCTGGCGACGCGCCTCCTGCTGTCGGCCCACCGCACGGCCGTCCTCGCCGCCGCGGATGCCGCCCGCGAACAGCGGCGCCAGGCAGAGCGGCTGCAGGCGATCGGCCGGCTCGCCGGGGGCGTGGCGCACGAGTTCAACAACCTCATGGCACGCGTCATCGGCAACGCGGAACTGGGCGAGGCCTCGCTGCCGGAGGGCACCGAAGCGCGCGACTACTTCGGGCGCACACGGGTGGCTGCGGAGCGCGCCGCCGATCTCACCAGCCAGCTGCTGGCGTTCAGCGGTCAGCAGCGCACTCGGCCCGAAGCCGTCGACGCCTGCGCGCTCGTCGACGACGTGACGGCTCGGGCGCAGCGGACGATCCCGCTCGGCATCGCCCTGGAGCGCCAGCGGGAGGCCGGCCCCTGCGTCGCGCTCGTCGACCCGGCGCAACTGCGCGCCGCGGTCGAGGAACTGCTCGACAACGCGGCTGAGGCCATGGCCCGTGGCGGGCGCCTGGTCGTGCGCTCGGGACGGCAGACGCTCGAGCGGCCGCTGGTGACGCCATGGCTGCCCGTGCCGTCCGGTACCTACGTGCTCGTGGCCGTCGAGGACACCGGCATCGGCATGAACGCCGATGCGCTGCGTGTCGCCTGCGATCCGTTCTATTCGACCAAGCCCACCCACCTCGGCGCCGGCCTGGGCCTGGCGTCGGTGCACGGCTTCATCGCCGCACACGGTGGCGGGCTGGCGATCGACAGCGTGGTCGGTCGCGGCACCTCGGTGCGCCTCTATCTGCCGACGGCGTGAGACGGCGTCCGACGCTGCGATAGAATCCCGCCCATGCCGGGCTCGGGAATCACGATGGGCGGCGCGCTGATGCGCATCGCACTGGCGCTGGTGCTGGTCTTCTGCACCTTCAACCCGTCAGGGTATTCGCTCTTTCACTGGATCACCGGCCCGCCGGTGACCATCACGCCCGGCAAGGTGCTGGCGGTCATTGCCCTCACGATCGGCTGGCTGGTGTGCTTGCGCACCGCGTTCATCGCCATGGGCTGGCTGGGGTTGAGCCTCGGCATCGCGCTTTTCGGCGTCCTCGTCTGGTTCCTCGTCGACCACGACCTGCTGAGCCTCACCGGGTCGGGCATCGTATGGATCGGCGAGGTCGTCGTCGGCGTGCTGCTCGGGCTCGGCCTGTCGTGGTCGTTGCTCCGCGCCAAGGCCACCGGACAGATCGAAGTCAACTGACGACGCGACTACGGTAGACGCGTCGCGAGCCGCTGTTTCATCGTCGGCGGCGACAGCCCCATAAGGGCCGCGGCGTAGGCCAGCGGCGTGGGCGCGTGCGTCAGCACGACGTCCAGCAGCAGGCTCTCAGCACGATCAGCGAGACCGTCGACCGGCAGGTCGTCCGCGGCGATCACGGCCAGGAGCGCCGCCCGCAAGGCTCCCCATGTGGGCGGACGCGTGGAGAGCTGCCGATCCGTCTCTGCCTGACGCAGGCGGCGCGCGAACGTCGTCTGCGGCAGGCCGATCCTGGCCGCGGCCCTCGCCCCGATGCCGGCCGCGTGCTCGTGCGCCACCAGCACGACCTCGTGCGCCAGCCAGCGACCGATCGGGAGCGTCAGGCGAGGCGTCGCCGATGCCGCCTGCCGTACTTCGTCGTCGAGGGCGCGGCGAAGACCGTCCCAGGCGACGTCGAATATCGAACCCGCGCCACCGTCGCGCGCACCCGCAGGCGTGGCAGGGAGCGGCGGCGGCCATGGCGCCGAGGGTGCGATGACGACTGGCACGGTCGGGGTCGGGGTCGGGGTCGGCGTCGGCAGCGCCAGCGCACCAGCGTCGGCCAGCTTCAGGTCCGTGGCATCGAGCCGGTCGCCGTCGGTCAGCACGACCGCCTGCAGGATCGTGTTCTGCAGCTCGCGGATGTTGCCGGGCCAGCGATGGGCGGCGAGGGCGCGTTCGGCGGCCGGCGTGAAGCCGGCGAGCGGCTTCCGCTGCTCCGCCGCCGCCGCGCGTGCGAAATGCTCGGCGAGCAGGCGCACGTCCTCCGGCCGTTCGCGCAGGGGTGGAATCTGGAGACGCACGACGTTCAGGCGGTAGAACAGGTCCTCGCGGAAGCGCCCGGCGCGCACTTCGTCTTCGAGCCGGCGATTGGTGGCCGCGACGATGCGCACGTCGACCTTGCGCGCCTTGGTGCCGCCGACCATCGAGATCGTCTTCTCCTGCACGAACCGCAGCAGGCGCGACTGGACGTCAAGGGGCAGCTCTCCGATCTCGTCGAGGAAGACGGTGCCGCCGTCGGCCATCGCGAGCCGGCCGCTCGACCGCTGCTGCGCGCCGGTGAACGCGCCGCGCTCGTGGCCGAAGAGCTCGGAGTCGATGAGCGTCGCGGGAATGGCACCGCAGTCGACGATGACGAACGGACGAGCCCGACGGCCGCCGAGCTGATGGAGCGTCTGCGCCATCATCTCCTTGCCGGTGCCGCTCTCACCGGTGATGAGCACCGTGGTGTCCGTGGCGGCAACGCGGCGGGCGCGGCTCATCACCTCGGCCATGGCAGCAGACTGGAACACGATTGGACTCTGCTGGGAGCGCAGGCCCAGCACTTCCGCCTGCAGGCGACGGCGTTCGTGCTCGCTGTGGACCCGATGCCGCTCGGCCAGGTGTTCGCGATCGAGGGCGACGGCAAGCTGCCCGGCCACGCCTGACAGCACGTGGATGTCGGTGCGGTCGAGATCGAGCACCTCGGGACTGCCGACCAGCGCCACGGCGCCGAGGGTGCGGCCGTCCGTGATGAGCGGCACCGCCACGGCCACCTGCGGGCGCCGCTCGCCATCAGCGGTCACGACCTGCGTCGAGCGCTGGCGCACGGCGCCGGCGTCCACCGCCGCCGAGACGACCGCGCGCTCGTCTTCGGTGAGATCGCCGGCACCAATGGCCCGCGGCTCGCCGAGATCATCGAGGCGCTGCTGGCCGAACAGGAGGCGCTCACCGGCATCGCCGGTCACGAACAGCGCGGCCCGCGTCGGATGCAGGACGGCGAACAGCCGTTCGACGACTTTGGCCGCGAGATCAGTCGATCCGGCGGCGCTGGAGACGGCCTGCAGGACGTCCCACAGCAGGCCCATGTTGCGATAGTCCTTGTCGGTGCGGCCGGTGAAGATGCCGAGGAGACGATCGGTGGAGGGTCCGGCCTCGCCGGCCTCGGGCTGCCATAACACGACGTCGTCACCCTGACGCTGGCGCGCCAGTCCCAGGGCGTCGTTCACGCGCTTGAGCAGGTCCAGGGGCTCCAGGCCCTCGGCGTCGTGCGCATCGCACGCGACCACGCCGACCGCGCATTTCAGGTGCATGGTCTCCTGCAGGAACGCGCGTCCGGCGAGGTGCTGCCGAATGCGCTCGGCGACCAGCAGCGCGGCATCGGCCCCGACGTGCCCGAGCGGCAGGGCGAAGATGGCACCGCCGTAGCGCATGAGCACGTCGGACCGCCGCAGCAGGCTCTGCATCGTGTGCACGACCTCGCGGATCAGGCCGTCGCCGGCGCGCCGGCCCAGCTGCTCGTTGACGGTGTCGAGGCCAAGCGGATTGACGAGCAGCAGCGCACACGGCAGTCGGCGCCGTCGGGCGCGATCGAGGTCGGCCCGCAGCACGCCCATCAGCTCGTGCCGCCCAGGCAGGCCCGTCAGCGGGTCGGTGAGCACGGAGTAGACGCTGACGATCGTCGACGCCAGGGCATGGGCAAGCGCGATGGCCGTGGGCGCACCGGGGGCCGGTGAGGACGTCGGCGGCAGGCGAAGAGCGATCCACCCAGCCGCAGGCGCGGTACGCCGCTGGTCCACTGTCCGACGCCGCAGCAGCCCTGCCGGCGGCGTGCCCGCGCCCGCGGCGGCGGTCCACAGACTCGTCAGGAGCGGAGCGGCGATCAACACGCCATCGCCACTCTTGCTGGTGACGAACCCGTCGGTGGTGACCGACGCGCCATTCCACGCGCCCGATTCGAGCACCTCGGCGACGAACGCCTCGGCGGCTTCTGGCGTGGCGAGTTCCGGCAAGGGCGGAGCGTCGCCGGCGTGCACGAGCACGACCGGCGCGGAGGGGTTCCACGGCGTCGGGAGGAACACCGACGCCGACACTGCACCGGCCTGCTGAGCAAGGTGCGCAAGCTGGGCTGCCAGCCGCTCCGAACCGACCATGACCGCTGTCTTCAGTATCGACCGTGGCAAGCCACAATTTAGGGCGATCCGTGAAAATGCACGGTATGACGCAGTGTGACGCGAGCAAGAAAATGGCTCGCGTTATACCGAAAGATCGGTGGCACCCCGCCCCGAACGTCACACTCTGACACGCTCCGGCGGGAGGACCAGGCTTCCTAGACGTTTTTCGGCCGGTTTCCGCTGGTGCCGGTGAGGCCTTTCCGCGTGGTTGCTGCCCACGACGATGGCAACGGGTTTGCCTTAGCTAGTGCGGAACCTCGATGTCGCTGCCTGTTGCCGCAACCGCCGCTGAGACGCCGCACACAGCGCGCGTGCTGTCGCGTTACGTCGCGGCGGTGACCGCGCTGGGGCTCTTTGCCATCGCCCAGGCGGCTACGGCGTTGTTCAGTATGCCGCGCCCCGCCGAATGGTTGCTGTTCTCGGTGCTGGCGATCGGGTTTGGGCGTCTGTCGCTTCGACTCCCGGGCGTGCCCGTTCATGCGTCGATGAGCGACACGTTCCTAATGACCTCGGCGATGCTGTTCGGCCCAGCCCCGGCCACCGTAGCAATGGCAGCCGACGGTTTCATCTTGTCGTGGCGACGCGGCCACACAGCGGATCGAATGCTCTTCAACGCCGCAAACCCGGCGTTGTCCGTGTGGCTCGGCGCCCAGGCACTTGTAGCCGTCCTCGGTCATCGGCCGGGACCCAGCGATACCCTTTCAATCGACACAGTTGTCGCCCCATTGGCGGTAATGGCAACGGTCTACTTCCTGGTGCACTCGGGGCTCACCGCAACCGCTGCCGCCCTCGAGCGCGGCGGCAATCCGTTCGACCTCTGGCGCAAGCATTTCGCGCCGCTCGGTGTCAGCATTGCCGCTTCTGCTTCGGCGGCGCTGGTGTTTGCGCTACTCGCCGGACACCTCGGCGCACTCGCCTTGGCCGTCGCGGCACCTCTCGTCATCGTGGTCTACCTGGGTCTGCACTCACGCTTCGGCCGCCTGGCCGATGCCGAACGGCACGTGAAGCAAGTCGACCGGCTCTACATGTCGACGATTCAGGCCCTGTCGAGCGCGATCGACGCGAAGGACGGCGTCACGAGCAGCCACATCCGACGCGTGCAGACCTACTCGGTCGCCCTGGCACGAGCGCTCGGCGTCGCCGGCGCCGATGAGTTGAAGGCCATCGAAGCCGCGGCATTGCTCCACGATACCGGCAAGCTCGCGGTGCCGGAACACATCCTCAACAAGCCCGGCAAGCTGACGGCCGCCGAGTTCGAGGCGATGAAGCTCCACGTCGACGTCGGCGCCGACATCCTGTCGTCGATCGAGTTCCCGTATCCGGTCGTGCCGATCGTTCGCGCGCACCACGAGAGCTGGGATGGCACCGGGTATCCCCGTGGTCTGAAAGGCGACGACATCCCGATCGGGGCGCGCATTCTCTCGGTCGTCGACTGCTACGACGCCCTGACGTCCGACCGTCCCTACCGTCCGGCCATGACGCAGGAACAGGCGATGGCGATCGTGCTCGAGCGCCGCGGCTCGATGTACGACCCGCGCGTGGTCGACACGTTCGTCGAGTTGCTCCCCTCGCTTGGCAAGGTCATCGAAGCGGAGCCGACGCTCGGCCGCGCGATGCACAAGCTCGCCGCCGCGCGTGTGGCGGCACCGGCCTCGACCGAGCCGACGGTGACCGCGGCAGCGACGCCGGCACCGGCGCGCGTAGCGTCGCAGGCCGCGCTCGACAGCGTCACGCGTCTCGTCAGCGGCGCGGCCCGGGTGCAGGACGTCGCGAGCCTGGTGGCGGTCGACCTCAAGGCCCTCACCCCCACGACCGAGTTCGTGTTCTACGTCACGTCTCCAGGCGCCGAACGCATCGTGCCTGAGTTCGCGACGCGGCCGCGGCCCGATGGCGCGCCCTACGACGCGATTCCTCTGGGCGAGCGCGTGAGCGGATGGGTCGCGGCGAACCGCCAGCAGATCCTCAACTCCGACGCGCGTCTCGACCTCGGACCCGGCGCCACGGCCGGCCCGCTGCGCTACTGCGTCGCGACGCCGCTCGTCGACGATGGCCAGATGGTCGGCGTGCTGGCGGCATATGCGGAGTCGCCGCTACCCGCCGAGATCGCACACCAGCTCGCACTCGTGGCGCCCCGCCTCGCTGTCGTCATCGGCCAGGCCGCGGGGACGACACGTCCCGCCAAGGCGCGGGTCGCACGCCCTGAGTTGCGCGTCGCGGCGAGCCGGTAGCGTCGCACCCGGCCTCGCGCGTGGTACGCTGCCGCCGCATGCGGCATCGACTCCGCCTCGCGAGTATCGTCGGCCTGTCCCTGACGCTGGCCACGCGGGTCGCGGCACAGCCGGCGACGCCGTCAGCCGAGGACCGGGCCCATCGCGCGATCTTCGAGGAGCTGGTCCAGATCGACTCGTCGCCCGCGGGCGGGGGTGTCTCGCGCGCGGCAGCCGCGATGGCGCGGCACCTGCGCGATGCCGGCCTGCCGAGTGACGCCGTCGTCATCGACGGCCCCTCCCCCACCTGCCACAACGTCGTCGCGACACTGGCCGGTCGGGACCGACAGGCGCCGCCGATCCTGTTGCTCGCGCACCTCGATGTCGTGAACGCGCGGCGCGAGGACTGGAAAGCCGATCCCTTCGTGCTGCGCGAATCCGGCGGCTGGTTCTATGGCCGTGGCGTGCTCGACAACAAGGCGGGGGCGTCGGTGCTCGTCGCCTCGATGGCCGATTGGGCGCGCGGCGGTTTCGCCCCGGCCCGCGACCTGGTCGTGGTGCTGACCTGCGACGAAGAAACCGACGCCACACAGGGCATGCAGTGGGTCCTGACCCGTTTTCCGCGGCTGAAGACCGCCGAGTACGCGCTCAACACCGACGCTGGCGGCGTGATGAAGACCGCGGCGGGTCGCGTCGTCTTCGGCGCGCAGGCGGCGGAGAAAGTCTATGCGACGTTCACGTTGACGGCCACGAATCCTGGCGGACACTCGTCGGCGCCGCGACCTGACAACGCCATCTACGCATTGGCCTCGGCCCTGCAGCGCCTCGCGGTGTTTCGCTTCCCCATCGGCTACAACGACGTGACCCGAGCCAGCTTCGCCCGTGGGGCGCCCCTCGAGACTGGCCCGGTCGGTGAGGACATGGCGGCCGCCGGCCGTGGAGAGACGTCCGGCGCCGCGATCGAACGCCTGAGCGCCGCGCCGCACCTCAACGCGCAGCTGCGCACGACCTGCGTCGCGACGATGTTGAGCGCCGGCCACGCGGAGAACGCATTGCCGCAGTCGGCGACGGCCACGATCAACTGTCGGATTCTCCCCGGCGAAGCCATCGACGCCGTGCGCCGTCAACTCGTCGACGTGGTGGCGGATCCGGCGCTGGCGGTGACGCTCACGCTCCCGCCGGTCCCGAGCCCGCCGACGCCGTTGCGCGCCGACGTGATGCGCGTGGTCGAGCGCCTCAGCGCCGAGTTCTGGCCAGGCAGCGTGGTCGTGCCCGAGATGTCGAACGGCGCGACCGACGGCCTGTACCTTCGCAACGCCGGCGTGCCGGTCTACGGCGTGAGTGCGTTGCAGCTGCAACCCGAGGACGACTTCGCGCACGGTCTCGACGAGCGCGTGCCCGTCGCCTCGCTCTATCGCGCCCGCGCCTTCTGGGATCGCCTGGTCCGCAGTCTGACGGCCGCGCGCTGACCGACGCTCAGCGCGCGGGCTGGGCGGCCGGACGCACCGAGGCCAACACAGCGGGAATCGTCTCGGCCACGATGTCGACGATGCGATCGATCTCGGCGTCCGTCGCCACGAGCGGTGGCGCGATGCAGATGCAGTCCATCACGGCTCGCGTGTAGAGCCCGCGTTCGAGCATCCCGTCCATCAGCTTCTGGCTCAGGCCGAGCGCCGGCGGGTGGAGTTGCTTCGTCGCCTTGTCGGCCACCACCTCGATCGCCGCCATCAGCCCCAGCCCGCGGACGTGGCCGACGTAGTCCTGCGACTCGAGCTGACGCAGCCGCGCCAGCAGACGCTCGCCGCCCGTGTTCGCGCGCTCGACGAGCCCTTCGTTTTCCAGGATGTCGAGGTTCGCCAGCGCCACCGCGCAGCACGTTGGATGGCCGGAGTAGGTGAAGGCGTGCATCCAGCGCTGCGCCGGGCCGACGCCGTTGATCACCTCGCGGATGCGATCAGACACGCCGATGCCGCCCAGCGGGATGTAGCCGCTGGTGATGCCCTTGGCGAACTGCATGATGTCGGGCTCGACGCCGTAGTGCTGCAGGCCGAACCAGGTGCCGGTGCGACCGAACCCGGTGATGACGTCGTCAGCGATCAACAGCACGTCGTACTGGTCGCAGATTTCACGGATGCGCGGAAAGTAGTCGGGCGGCGGCACGATGACGCCGCCGGCGCCCTGCACGGGCTCGGCGATGAACGCCGCCACCGTCTCAGGTCCCTCGCGCAGGATCGCTTCCTCGAGCTTGTTGGCCGCGGCGACGCCGAGGCTGACGCTCGTCTCGGTATGTGCGAAGCGGTACGGGTCGGGCGCGTCGATGTGCAGGAAGCCCGGCGTCCGCGGCTCGAACATCGGCCAGAACACGGGCAGGCCGGTCGCGCTCATGGCCGCGAGCGTGAGCCCGTGGTAGGCACGGTGCCGCGAGATGACCTTGATCTTCTCCGGCTTGCCCTGCGCTTTCCAGTAGAAGCGGGCGGTCTTGAACGACGTCTCCGAAGACTCGGCGCCGCCACTCGTGAAGAAGAACGTGTTGATCGACGGGTAGGCCAGCCGGCTGAGACGCTCGG
>CADEDM010000105.1 GCA_902826065.1 uncultured Acidobacteriota bacterium
TCGCGACGATGCCGCACCTGCTCATCGCCGGCTCGACCGGCACCGGCAAGTCGGTGGGCCTGAACGCGATGCTCACGAGCGTGCTGTATCGCGCCACGCCCGACGATGTGCGCCTGATCATGATCGACCCGAAGCGGCTCGAGCTGGGGATGTACGAGGACATCCCGCACCTGCTCACGCCGGTCGTCGTCGACCCGAAGAAGGCGGCCAACGCGTTGCGCTGGGCCGTGCGCGAGATGGAGGAGCGCTACAAGCACCTCGCGACCTTCGGCGTCCGCAACATCGAGCAGTACAACCGCAACGTCCGCCACATGATGGAAGAACCCGGCGCCGCAGAGGATCCGGAGACGCCGAAGCCGCTGCCGTTCATCGTCGTGGTCGTCGACGAACTCGCCGACCTGATGATGGTGGCCGGCAACGAAGTGGAAGAGTCGATCTGCCGGATCGCGCAGATGGCGCGCGCCGTCGGGATCCACCTGATCCTCGCCACGCAGCGGCCGTCGGTGGACGTCATCACCGGCCTCATCAAGGCCAACCTGCCGTCGCGCATCTCGTTCCGCGTGTCGTCGAAGATCGACTCGCGCACGATCCTCGACAGCAACGGCGCCGAGCAGCTGCTCGGCCGAGGCGACATGCTGTTCCTGCCGCCGGCCAGCTCGCGCCACGTGCGCCTGCACGGACCGTACATCTCCGAACAGGAGTCGGCGCGCCTCGCCAGCTTCCTCCGCAAGCAGGGGCGGCCCAACTACAACACCGCGATCACCGAGGACGACAAGGCCGAAAAGGCCGGCGGCCTCGAGTTCGAGAAGGACGACCTCTACGACGACGCGGCGCGCATGGTCGTGCAGAGCGGCCAGGTGTCGATCTCGTCGCTGCAGCGCAAGCTGCGCATCGGCTTCAGCCGCGCCGCGCGGCTCGTCGACATGATGGAGGCCGAGGGCCTGGTGTCGGCGGCCTCGGGCAGCAAGCCGCGCGAGGTCCTCGTCGATCGCGGCTATTTCGAGGAAGTCGACCAGCAACTCCGGTGAGTGCCATGTCCGTCCTGCGCCACGCCGTCGCCGTCGTCGCCGCCTCCGCGCTCGTCGTGTCGGCTGCCGCGTCGGTCGTCGCACGGGCGCCGGGGCCGAAGGAACGCTACGAACGGGTGCGGGCCCAGGACGCCGAGACGCGGGCGGCGGTGGAACAGGTGCCCCCGGATGCGGGCACGCCCGACATCGACCGCGTGGTACGGCCGGCGCGGCGGGTCGTGGCGGAGTACGAAGCCGTGGTGCGCCGCTTCCCCACCAGCGGCTATGCCGACAATGCGCTGCAGCAGGCCGGCGAGCTGTCGCGGTGGCTGTACGAACGCTACGGCCGCGCGGTAGATCGCACGGCCGCGACGAAGTATTTCACCTGGCTGATCCGCGAGTATCCGGGCAGCTCGTTGCGGGCCGAGGCGCGGGTCATGGCACGGGCGCTCGAGAAGCCGCCCGTGGTTGGCCGCGCGCCGAAACCGCCGACCCCGACCCCGGTGGCCGTCGCCCGTACCGCGGCCCGTGGCGATGCGGCAACGGTGCGCCCGGGTGACCTCGACGCGACGCCGGTCTCGCCGTCTCTGCCGCCCCCGCTCGTCCCGCCTGCCGCGCGTGCGGCCACCGTGGCGACGGGCCCCGTCACGCTTCGCTCGATCGATCGCGAGGTGCTGGCCGACACGGTGCGCGTCACGCTGGGGTTCGACCGCGAGGTCCCCTTCTCGCACGAGATCATCGGCGGGCCGCCCCGCGCTTTCGTCGACGTGTTCGGCGCCGTGCCCGCCGAGACGCTGAAAGACGCGACCATCCGCTTCGACAGCGACGCGGTCCGCCAGGTGCGGGTCGGCCGACGCACGGGTGCAGTGCGCGTCGTGCTCGATCTCGAGGGCGCCGGCCGCGTCAGCGTCTTCACCCTCTACAACCCCTATCGTGTCGTCATCGACGCCGACCGCCGGCGCGCGACGCCGGCGACGCGAACGGCTGGAGCGCCTGCTCCCGCGGTTGTTCTCGCGCCACTGCTCCCCGCGGCCACTGTCGCGCCGGTGCCGGACGTGGTGCTCGCTGACGACAGCCGCGTCCCGTTGCACCCGTCGGCCGACGCGGCGCCCGCCGCGCTCGACCCCGTCGCCACGTCCGTGTTGCCGCCGGCCCTCGCGCTGGCGGACACGACGCCTCCGCCGCCGCCACCGCCGCCGGCGGTCGTGACGACGTCTCCGGCACCGGTTGCGACGCCGTCCCCGGTCCCCCCGCCCCCGTTGCGCACGGCAGGACCGCCGGCGCCCGCGCCGTTGCCGACGACGGCGGCCGAAGTGCCACCGGCGGCGGCGCCGAGTGCGCCATCACGCAACGCCAACGGGACCTTCTCGATGGCGCGGCAGCTCGGGCTCGGGATCTCGCGCATCGTGATCGACCCCGGCCACGGGGGCCACGACCCCGGCACCCCCACGTCGGGGTCCAGCGAAGCGCGGCTCGTGCTCGACGTCGCCCTGCGGCTCGAAAAGCTGCTCGTGAAAGACGGCTTCGATGTCGTGCTCACGCGTCGCACCGACGTCTTCGTGCCGCTCGAAGAACGCACGGCCATCGCCAATCGCGAACGGGCGGACCTGTTCCTGTCGATCCACGCCAACTCCGGACGCGATCCGAAGGCCCGTGGCGTCGAGGTCTACTACCTCAGCTTCGCGTCGAACCCCGAAGCCGAGGCCGTCGCCGCGCGCGAGAACGCCACCTCCACTGGCGGCATGCACAATCTCCCGGGCATCGTCCGCGCCATTGCGCTCAACAACAAGCTCGACGAGTCGCGCGACCTCGCCCAACTGGTGCAGGCGTCGCTGGCGACGCGGCTGGCGCCCGCCAACGAGGGCTTGCGCAACCGCGGGGTGAAGAAGGCGCCGTTCGTCGTACTGATCGGCGCCCAGATGCCCAGCGTGCTGGCCGAGATCGGCTTCATCACCAACCGTCCCGAGGTGGCGCTGCTGAAGACGCCGGCGTATCGCCAGCGGATCGCCGAGTCGCTGCAGACCGCGGTCGGCCAATACCAGCGCGCGTTGAAGCGCGGCGCTGCGGCCGTCGCCGAACGCTGACGCGCCGCTGGTCGGAAGAAGGGCCCCTGAAGCCGGTCGGCCGGCTGGCGCACTACTCTCGCAGGAAGTTGTGATTGCCGCCGCGCTCTTCGATCACCGTGATCGCGCGACTGGCGCGGTAGCGCACGTAGAAGACGCCGGCCAGCAGTCCGGCAATCAGCGCGCCCCCCATGATGAACCCGGTCAGCGTGAACGCCGAGACCGTGACGTCGATCATGCTCACTTCGCGCGAGGGGGCCGCGGTGCCGGTACGCACCACCGGCGTGACCGCGATGGCCTCGCGTGGCGGCGGTGGAGTCGGCGTGCCCTGCGTCACGCCTCGATTCTAGCTGGCGGCTCGGAGCGGGCGACGGAATTTCGCGGCGGTGACGCCAGGCCTATTGCGGCAGGTCGCCGGCGGCCAGCTCGACGAGGGTGCGGACCATCACGCCCGAGGCGCCCTTGGTCGCCCACGGCTTGACGTCGTCGATCCACGCGGTGCCGGCGATGTCCAGGTGCACCCACGGCGTGTCGCCGACGAAGTCGCGCAGGAAGGCCGCCGCGGTGATGGCGCCGCCGGCACGGCCGCCGCTGTTGATGATGTCGGCGATGTCGCTCTTCATCATCTCGCGGTAATCAGGGCCGAGCGGCAGCTGCCACACGGCCTCGCCGGCGCGCTCGGCGGCGCGTTTCAAGGCGTCGACGAACGGCGGCGACGTGCCGAACAGCCCGGACGTCACCTTCCCGAGGGCCACGACGCACGCGCCGGTGAGCGTCGCGACGTCGACCAGGTGCGTAGCCCCCTTCTGCTTCGCGTACCAGAGCCCGTCGCCGAGGATCAGCCGCCCTTCTGCGTCGGTGTTGTTGACCTCGACGGTGATGCCGGAGGCGCCGCGAATCACGTCACCGGGCTTGAGGGCGCGCCCGCCCGGCATGTTCTCGGTCGTCGGCACGACGGCGACGACGCGACGCGGGATGCCCAGCCTGGCGATGGCGCGCACGGCGCCGATCACGGCGGCCGCGCCGGCCATGTCGTCCTTCATGCGCTCCATGCCGTCGGCCGGCTTGATCGAGATGCCGCCGGTGTCGAAGGTGATGCCCTTGCCGACGAGGCCCAAGACGGGGCCCGAGGTGACGCCGGGCGGGGTGTAGGTGAGGCACAGCAGGCGCGCCGGTTCGGCCGACCCGCGGGCGACGCCCATCAGCAGCCCCATGCCCAGCGCCTCGATGCGATCCGGCCCGAGCACTTCCGCCTGGACGCCAGGCTCATTGGTGAGCGCGACGGCGCGGTCGGCGAGCTCGCGCGGTGTCAGCACGTTGCCGGGCTCGTTGGCGAGCAGGCGGGCGGCATTGACAGCCTCGCCGATCACCAGCCCGCGTTCGAGCTGGGCCCGCTGACCCGCGGCGATGAGGAATGAGGCCTCGGTCACCGGCGGCAGGGGATCGGCCGACTTCATGTGGCCGTGGTTGAAGTTGGCGACGACGACGGCATCGGCCGCGACCGCGGACAACGTCTCGACATCCGCGCCCGTCGCCGTAAGGTCGACGGCGATGCGCCGGCAGCGGCGCTCGCGCGCCCACGCGGTCGCGGTCGCGACGGCGCGGCGGACGCGATCGGCGGTCAGCGGCCCCGGGCCGGCGCCGACGACGATGACCCGGCCTGGCGTGCCCGCGCCGGTGCTCGCGACCAGCACGTGCCCGGGGTCGGCCAGCATCTCGCCGCGGGCCAGGGCGGCGTCGAACTCGACGCGCGCCGCCACCGGCAGGCGCGGGCGGAACACGTCGGCCGTCTCCCCTGCGTAGAGCGCGACGACGAGATCGGCGGCCACCGTGTCGGGGGTCGCCGTGACGGCGCGCAGCAAGGGCAATTCGAACGGCGTGTGCATCAGGGCCTCGGATCCAGGGAAGCGATGCGTAAAGTCTAGCATCGCGATCCGGCACGAAGCCCGGGCGCGGACGCGCGTGCACGACACTGCGCGCGTTGCCTGCGCAGTCGTGTGCGGCGGAGTCAGAGGCTGACGGCTGGCGTCAGATGGCGGACGGCGCGTCGGCCATCGGGTCGATCTCGATCGGCGGCGGCACCGGTGGGACGGGCGGCGGCACGACGGCCCAGCGGCCGAGGCCGGTGATCATCGCGGCGCCGAGGCCGACGGTCCAGGCCACGTACTCGACCACCGTGCCGACGACGAGCAGCGTCACGCCCAGCCAGCGCAGCGGGTCGGGGCCCACGCCGAGCAGCCGCGCGACGAGCGTGGGCAGCACCAGCAACGCGAGCCCGAACAGCGCCGGCACGAGGGCGCCCTCGGCGAGTCCCAGGCCGCCGCCGGCGGCGCGCCCGAGCCGCACGGCGACGCCGGTGAATCCGAACAGCATGGCGCCCAGCAGCGACAGCACGGCCAACGGCACGATCACGGCAACGAACGGCAAACCGATGATGGTCACCGCCAGCACGACCGAGACCACGACGAGCAGCGGTACGAACAGCAGCTGCGTCGCGAGGCCGACCAGGGCGGCGCGCAACGGCGTGGCCGCGGCGGCGGCGCCGATCCGGTCGCTGCGGCCTCGGGCGATGAGCGTCACCAGCGCCACGCCGGCCGCGATCGCGAGCAGGCGCAGGATGGTGCCGCCGAGCGGCAGCCAGCGCGCCGGTCCGGACGGGTCGAAGCGCCCCCAGCGGACCGCTGGCCACGACCACGACCACGCCGGCCAGTCGGCGCCGGTGGCGTGATGCACGGCGCCGGCGTGGCGCGCGCCCTCGGCGATGGTGAGCCGGCCGCCGACGACCGTGAGATCGCCGCGGACATCGGCGGTGGGGGTGAGTTCGAGGTCGCCGCCGATGACGACGACGCCGTCGCGCACGCGACCTTCGATCCGCACCGACCCGCCGGCGGAGAACACGCCGTCCGTCACTTCCTCATCCGCCTTGATCACGACCGGCTTCGCCAGGGCGATGCGGGCACCGGTGCGGTGGAAGACGGGGGCGGCGTCACGCGGCGACGGTCGATCGAATACCGGCGGGGCCGGCGTGGCTGGCGCCGGCACCGCTACCGGCGGAACGGGTTCCGGCCGTGCCGCCGTGGCGGCGGCCGCCGGCGGCGTCGCCACGGGCGTCGGGGGTGTCACCGCCGGCCGGAAGAGGCGCTGCAGGGTCGGGTTGTCGAGGTACGACAGGCGCAGCACCACGTCGGCGTCGGCGCCGAAGCGGCGGCGAACCTCGTCACCGGACAAGGGCTGGCCGTCGCTCATCACGAGGCCACGGCTGATCTCGACACGGCGATCGCTCTGCCGGCCCGCCAGCGCGATGCCGTCACGGAGCAGCACGATGTCGAACCGGGCCTCGGCATCGCGCGCCAGCGTGGCCTCGGCTGCCGCCGACGGCTGCTCGGCGGCGCGTACCGAGATCACCGCGGAGAGCGCCACGAGGGCCACGGCGACGCGAATGATGCGACCGACCTGCAGCGACGGAGTGAGGGGCATCGGGCCTCCTGCCGGACCGCCCGCGGCCCGGTTCGTCACGTACGGACGAGCCCGACCGGGACGAAGTTCCCATCGACGAGGTGCCAGGCTCGGACCTCGGCGGCCGGGACCAGGCCGACGATGAGATACAGGAACTCGGCGACCGCGTCGGCCAGGTCGGTCGGGGACGGCACCGGGGCGCTCGACGGATGCGAGTGATACGCGCCGATCACGGCCAGACCCTCGGCGCGGGCGGCGCGCAAGGCCGCGAAGTGATCCTCGGGCGCCACCTCGTAGCGCGAATCGGCGGTGGCCACGTTGCGGGCGGCGACCACCGAGGCGACGCGCGGTCCGGTGCCGATCAGCAGCCCGCAGCACTCGCGCGGCGCCGCCTCCCGCGCCCGCCGCACCAGCGTGTCGAGCAAGGCGCCGGCGATCTCCACCTCGGGCGCGGCGCCCATCGCGACCCGCTCAGAAGCGGCCGACGGGACCGTCGGTCCGCAGCGGCGCAGCGGTCGCGGCGCGCACGGCGTCCTCGGTCGTGCCGTCCGCGATCTCGCGCAACACGAGGCCGTGTGCGTCGACGGCGATGACCGCCAATTCCGTCACGATGAGGTCGACCACGCCCTCGCCGGTGAGCGGCAGGGTGCACTTTGGCAGGATCTTGGAGTCGCCGGCCTTGGTCGTGTGCTCCATCGCGATGATGACGCGACGGGCGCCGGCCACGAGATCCATCGCCCCGCCCATGCCCTTCACCATCTTGCCGGGCACCATCCAGTTGGCCAGGTTGCCGGCGGCATCGACTTCGAGCGCCCCCAGCACCGTGACGTCGATGTGGCCGCCACGGATCATCGCGAACGAGTCGGCGCTGCTGAAGTAGCTGGTGCCGGCCAGCTCGGTCACCGTCTCCTTGCCGGCGTTGATGAGATCTGGATCGACCTCGGCCTCGGCCGGATACGGCCCGACGCCGAGCATGCCGTTCTCGGAGTGCAGCGTGATCTCGATGCCCGGTGGCAGGAAGTTGGCGACCAGCGTCGGCATGCCGATGCCGAGGTTGACGTAGTCGCCGTCCTTGAGTTCGCGGGCGACGCGCCGGACGATGCGCTCACGGATGTCCATCACGCCCTCACCGTACGCTTCTCGATCTTGCGGCTGTAGGCCGTGCCCTGCAGGATGCGCTGCACGAAGATGCCCGGCGTGTGGACATGGTCGGGCACGATCTCCCCCGCCGCGACCAGGTGCTCGACCTCGGCGATCGTGGTGCGCGCGGCCGTGGCCATCATGGGGTTGAAGTTGCGGGTCGTGCGCCGGTAGACGAGGTTGCCGGCCGGGTCGCCGGTATGGGCCTTCACGAACGCGAAGTCGGCCGTGAGGGCGCGCTCGAGGACGTAGAGGCGGCCGTCGTACTCCCGCACCTCTTTCCCCTCCGCGACCACCGTGCCGACGCCGGTGGGCGTGAAGAACGCCGGGATCCCGGCGCCACCGGCGCGAATGCGCTCCGAGAACGTGCCCTGCGGCACCAGTTCCACGTCGATCTCGCCAGACAGGAACTGCCGCTCGAATTCCTTGTTCTCGCCGACGTAGGTCGAGATCATCTTGCGGATCTGCCTGGCCTTCAGCAGCAGGCCGACCCCGTGGCCGTCGACGCCGGCGTTGTTGCTGACGATGGTGAGATCGCGGACGCCCTTGCGGTGGAGCGCGCCGATCAGATGCTCCGGCACGCCACACACGCCGAAGCCGCCCATCATGATGGTGGCGCCGTCGTTGACCGTCGCGACGGCGGTGTCGGCGTCCTGCACGACCTTCTGCATGGACCGATTATAGGGGTGGTAGACGGCGCCGCCCGGCGTTGGCCGCCTCGAAGAGCGTCCGCACCGCCTCGGCGTCGACGTCATCGAGGGCATCGGCGAGGGCGTGCAGTCGAGCCGCCGTCTCGCGCACGAGCGGCGCGAGCCGATCGGCATTGGACACGAAGATGGGCTGCCACATGCTGCCCGGCGCTTCCGCGATGCGGGTCGAGTCCCGCAGTCCGCCGGCCGCCGCCGCCAGCGCCGCGTCGTCGGCGACATCGGCCACCGTGGTCATCAGCACGCTGGCGACCGCCTGCGGCAGGTGGCTCACGGCTGCGACCGTGGCATCGTGCGTGTCCGGATCGATCTCGACCACGCGCGCCCCGCAGCCCTCGGCGAGCGCCCGCGCGGCCGCGACGGCGTCGCGGGGTGCCGTGCCCGCGGTGATGAACCACGGCCGGCTGTCGAACAGCGCCGCGGACGCGCGATCCGGTCCCGGGCGCGAGCCGCCCGCCATCGGATGGCCGCCGACAAAGGTCGCCAGGCCCGCGGCCGTCGCCTCCAGGTGCGGACGGCGCTTCACGCTGCCGACATCCGTCACCGCGCACCCGGGCGCGTCACGCGCCAGTCGCCGCATCCACGCCGCGTAGGCATCGACCGGCACGGCGAGCACCGCCAGGTCGAAGGCCGGCAGCGCCGCGTCAGCACCAAGATGGACGTCGAACGGCGCGTGCGTCCGCGCCGTCGCGTCGATGGCCGTCAGGCGGACGCCCGGCCAGCGCCGCTTCGCCGCCAGCGCCACCGACGTGCCCAGCAGCCCCGCGCCGACGATCAACAGCCGCTCGAACGGCACGGGCGGCATCGGCCGGATCCGATCAGCGCGCCCAGCCCCGGCGCGCCATCGGCTCGAGGCAGATGCTGCGGCCGATGGCCGGGGCGATGATCCGCAGCTCCGCCATCAGGCGCTCGAACTGCACCGGGAACAGGGACTGCGCGCCGTCCGACCAGGCATGGTCCGGATCGCAGTGCACTTCGATGAGCAGCCCGTCGGCGCCGGCGGCAGCGGCCGCACGCGCCATCGGCGCCACCTTGTCGCGCCGTCCGGTGCCGTGGCTCGGATCGACGAACACCGGCAGGTGCGACAGCTCCTTCACGATCGGAATGGCCGAGACGTCCAGCGTGTTCCGCGTGCTGGTCTCGAACGTGCGGATGCCGCGCTCGCACAGCATCACGTCGCCGTTGCCACCCGACAGCACGTACTCCGCGGAGAGCAGCCACTCCTCGACCGTGGCGGCGATGCCGCGCTTCAGCATCACCGGCTTGCGGCCGCGCCCGAGCTCGCGCAACAGGGTGAAGTTCTGCATGTTGCGGGCGCCGACCTGGAAGATATCGGCGTACTTGTCGCACACCTCGATCTGCGAAGCGTCCATCACCTCGGTGATGAGCTTGAGGTCGTGGGCGTCGGCGGCCGTGCGCAGCATGCGCAGGCCCTCCTCGCCGTGCCCCTGGAAGCTGTAGGGCGAGGACCGCGGCTTGAATGCGCCGCCGCGGAGCGCTTTGGCGCCGGCCCGCTTCACCGCCGCGGCGGTGGCGTTGACCTGCTCCTCGGTCTCCGCGGAACACGGGCCGGCCATGACGATGACCTCGTCGCCGCCGATCTTCAGATCGCCGATCGAGATGATCGTGTCGTCGGCCTTGAATGTGCGGCTGGCGAGCTTGTACGGCTCGGTGATCCGCAGCACTTCGTGGACGCCGTCCATCAGCGAGACGAGCCCTCGATCCACGGTGCCCGACCCGACCACGCCGAGCACGACGCGCGCGGCCCCCGACGACCGGTGCACGTCCATGCCGAGTCCCACGAGATGGGCGATGACAGCCTGTACTTGCTCGTCCGACGCCCGTTCCTTCATCACGACGACCATGTCGCTACTCCCCCTGCTCCGCGTCCGTCCGGAGACGTTCCGCCGGTGGCCCGGCCCGTTCCGCCTCGATGCGTTGAATGCGCCGGGCTTCGTCGATCACGCGCTCGAAGAGGCGCACGATCGCCTCATCGTCGAGCGGGCCGCCGAGCGCGCCGTTGATGTCGCGCACGTGGGCCAGCACGCTGGCTTCACGGGCCGGCTCGTACACCGGCCGCCCCTCGGCGTGCTTGACGCGGCCGATCGCGTAGGCGCAGCGCGCCCGCCGATCGAGCAGGCGCACCAGCACCTCGTCGATGCGGTCGATCTCGGCCCGGAGGGCCTCCAGGCCTAGCTCCGCAGCCATCGCACGTACCTTTCCACTTCCCCGCCGAGATCCGGGTTGTCGGCCTGATCGGCGACGACCTGGACCAGCGCTGACCCCACCACCGCGGCGTCGGCCCAGGCACCGGCGGCGCGCACGTGTTCGGGCCGCGAGAAGCCGAAGCCGAGTGCCAGGGGCCGATCGGTTTCGGCGCGCACCCGCGCCGCGAGGGACTCGGCGGAATCGGCGACGTCGGCCCGGGCGCCGGTGACGCCGAGGCGCGAGATGCCGTAGAGGAAGCCGCGGCCGAGTGTCGCGGCGCGCCGGATCCGGTCGACCGAGGTCGTGGGGCTCAAGAGGAAAATTGTATCAAGCCCCTCGGCGTCGAACGCCGCGTAGGTCTCGGCCCCTTCCTCGGGCGGCACGTCGAGCACCAGCACCCCGTCGATCCCCGAGGCCTTGGCCGCCTTCGCGAACGGCGTCACCCCCATCCGCACGATCGGGTTCGCATAGGTGAAGAGCACCAGGGGCGCGCGGACGCCGCCGCGCACGCGGGCGGCGAGTTCGAGCACCCCGCGCAGCGTCGTGCCGGCGGCGAGCGCCCGTTCGGCCGCCCGCTGGATCACCGGGCCATCGGCCAGGGGATCCGAGAACGGCACGCCCAGCTCGATGATGTCGGCGCCACCACGATCGACGGCACGCACGACCTCCGCCGATCGCGCGAGATCGGGATCGCCGGCCGTCACGTACGCGACCAGTCCGGTCCGCCCCTCGGCGCGCAGGCGCGCGAACGTCTCGTCGATGCGGCTCACGAGCGGCCTCCAGGCAGTGCGGCCACGGTCTGGACGTCCTTGTCACCGCGGCCAGACACGTTGACGATCACCAGAGCCTCGGATCCGAGGTCCTTCCCGAGCGTCGCGAGGTGCGCCACCGCGTGCGCCGATTCCAGGGCGGGCACGATGCCCTCGAGCCGGGCCAGAGTCGCGAAGCCGTCGAGGGCGGCCGCGTCGTGCGCATAGGCGTACTCCGTCCGGCCCTGCTCCCGCAGCCAGGCGTGCTCCGGGCCGACCGCCGCATAGTCGAGGCCGGCCGAGACGGAGTGCGTGCCCAGCACGTTGCCGTCGTCGTCCTGCAGCAGCCACGTGCGCGTGCCCTGGAAGATTCCCTCCGCCCCGCCGGCGAAGCGTGCCGCATGCCGTCCCCGCTCGATCGCCTCGCCACCGGCTTCGACGCCGATCAGGCGCACACCGGCATCGGCGACGAACGCGTCGAAGATGCCCATCGCGTTGCTGCCGCCCCCCACGGCGGCGACCACCGCGTCCGGGAGCCGGCCCACCTGCGCGAGCACCTGCGCCCGCGCTTCCTGGCCGATGACGCTCTGGAACTCGCGCACCATCAGCGGATACGGATGCGGGCCCAGCGCCGATCCCAGCAGGTAGTAGCTGTGGCCGACGGTGGCGACCCAGTCGCGCATCGCCTCGTTGATCGCGTCCTTGAGCGTGCGGCTGCCCGAGTCGACCCCGCGAACGTCGGCGCCGAGCAATCGCATGCGGAACACGTTCAGGGCCTGCCGGGCCATGTCCTCGGTGCCCATGTAGACCACGCACTCGAGCCCGAGCAGGGCGGCCGCTGTCGCCGACGCGACACCGTGCTGTCCGGCGCCGGTTTCCGCGATCAGCCGACGCGCGCCCATCCGCTTCGCGAGCAGCGCCTGGCCGAGGGCGTTGTTGATCTTGTGCGCGCCCGTGTGGTTCAGGTCTTCGCGCTTGAGGAACACGCGCAGGCCCACCGCCTCACCGAGCCGTCGCGCTTCCCACAGCGGGGTGGGCCGGCCGACGTAGTCACTGAGCAGGCGCGTGTACTCGTCGCGGAACGCCGGTTCGCTCCGCGCCTCGAGATAGGCGGCGGCGAGGGCCTCCACGGCGGCGACGAGCGTCTCGGGCACGAAGCGCCCCCCGAACGCGCCGTAGTAGCCGCGGGCGTCGGGATCTCGGGCGCCGAAGTTGGGAGTCGGGGTCAGGGTGGATGCGGTCATGCGGGGATGCCGGCCGAGGCGCGGCGAAGCGCCTCGGCAAACGCGGCGATGCGCGAAGGTGACTTCAGGCCGGGCGCGTCTTCCACACCCGAGGAGACGTCGATGCCGTAGGGCCGGACGCGGGCGATGGCGTCGGCGACGTTGTCCGGCGTGAGGCCGCCGGCGAGCACGATCGGTTCGCGTGCCGCGATGGCAGCGGCGCGCGTCCAGTCGATCGGGCGGCCGGTGCCACCGTGTCGCACCGGATCGTGCGCGTCGAGCATCAGCGTGACGCCGGCCGGCGTGGCCGCAGCCTCGGCAGCGTCGAGGCTGCGCACGGCCATTACTGGCACGCTGAGATCCTCGAGCCACGCGAGGTCCTCGACGGCATGCACCTGCAGGGCCGTCAACCGGGCTGTCACGATGGCATCGGCAGCGTCGGCGCGGGACGGCGCAACCATCACACCGACGCGTGCCGTCCACGGCGGCAACCGCCGGCCGAGGGTCGCCGCTCGTGCCGGCGACACCGCGCGTGGACTGCCGGGCCACAGCACGAAGCCGATCGCGTCCGCGCCCGCCGCGACGGCGGCGTCGACGTCGGACTCGCGGGTGAGCCCGCAGATCTTCAGCCGCACCGGCGTCATGCCGGCACTCCCGCGCCGCACAGTGCCCGCAGGTCCAGGCCGGGCGTCGCCGACGTCATCAGCCTCTCGCCCACCAGGAACGCGCGATAGCCAAGGCCGCGCATGCGGGCGACGTCCGCCGCTCCGCTCAGGCCGCTCTCGCTCACGGCGACGACGTGAGCCGGGAATCGCGCGGCGAGACGCGCTGATACCTCCCGGTCCACCGCCAGCGTCCGCAGGTTGCGGTTGTTGACGCCGACGATGGCGGCGCCCATGTCGAGGGCGACCTCGAGCTCACGCTCGTCGTGGACTTCGACCAGCACTGCGAGGCCCAGGCCGTGCGCGGCGGTCTGCAGCCGGCGCAGCGCAGCGGGCCCTAGCGCGCCGACGATGAGCAACACGGCGTCGGCGCCGTGCACGACGGCTTCCAGTAGCTGGTATTCGTCGACGACGAAGTCCTTGCGCAGCAGCGGGACGTCCACTGCCGCACGTACCGCCGCGAGGTGCGTCAGCGCACCATCGAAGAACGACGGTTCGGTCAGCACCGAGATTGCGGCCGCCCCCCCGTCGGCGTAGGCGCGGGCCTGCATCACCGGGTCGTACACCTGGGCCAGCACGCCGCGCGACGGCGATCGACGCTTGCATTCCGCGATCACGTTCACGGTGCCGGGGCGGCCCAGACGCGCCAGGAACGCCGCGCCGTCGGGCCGGCGCGCCTCGGCCGCCTGGGCCTCGAGCACCGCCTGGGGCACGGCAGCTCGACGCAGCGCGAGATCCCGCTCTGTGGCAGCGAGGATCGCGGCCAGGAGGTCAGGGGTCGTGGTCACGCCTCCCCCTTCGACGCCGACACCAGGGCCGCGAGCGTGGCCGCGGCGCGGCCGTCGTCGAGCGTCGCGGCTGCCGCAGCGATGCCATCGCGCAGCGACGCCGCGCGGCCGGTGACGAGCAGTGCCGCACCGGCGTTGAGCAGCACGACATCGCGGGCGGCGCCGGCCTCGCCGGCCAGCACCCCGCGAATGACCTCGGCATTGTGACGCGCGTCACCCCCGCGCAACGCACCGGCGTCCGCCTTCGGCAGGCCGACGTCCAGCGGATGTACGTAGAAGGTGCGGACCACGTCGCCGTGACACTCCGACACCTTGGAGTAGCCCGTCGTCGACAGCTCGTCGAGTCCGTCGGCGCCGTGGACGACCCAGGCGCGTGTGACGCCGAGTTGCTGCAGCGCGCGCGCCATCAGCTCGGTCAGCTCCGGCCGGGCGACGCCGACGATCTGGAAGGGCACCCGGGCCGGGTTGGTCAGCGGGCCCAGCAGGTTGAACGCCGACGGCACGCCCAACGCCTTCCGCGACTCGCCGGCGTGCTTCATGGCCGGATGGAACGTTGGCGCGAAGCAGAAGCAGATCCCGGCCTGCTCGAGCGCGTGCTGCACGGTGGCCGGCGGCGCGTCGACCGCCACGCCCAGCGCTTCGAGGACATCCGCGCTGCCGCAGTGGCTCGACACCGACCGGTTGCCGTGCTTCACGACCTGCACCCCTGTCGCTGCGATCGCGAGCGCCGCCGCCGTCGAGATGTTGAACGTGCCGGCACGGTCACCGCCGGTGCCACACGTGTCGACCGCCACGGGGCCGGCGTGCACCTGCACGCCGCGGGCCCGCATCGTGCGGGCGAGACCGACGAGCTCGGCCGGCTTCTCGCCCTTCATCGCCAAACCCACGAGGAGCCCGGCGACTTGCGCGGGATGGGCCTCACCGCGCATCACGCTGTCCATCGCCGCGGCGGCCTCGTCGGTCGTGAGATCGTCGCGCCGCAACAGGCGCGTGATGAGTTCGGCGAACATCACAGACGCTCCAGGAAATTGCGCAGCAGACGTCGGCCCTCACCGGTGAGGATCGACTCGGGATGGAACTGCACGCCGTGCAGCGGATAGGCGCGATGGCGCAGCGCCATCACGGCCCCGTCGTCATCGGCGGTGGCGGCGACCTCCAATGCGTCCGGCCAGCCGTCGGCGTCGACGACCAGCGAGTGATAGCGGGCGGCCTCGAACGGCCCGGTCAGCCCCTGGAACAGGCCCTTGCCGTCGTGTTGCACCATCGACGTCTTGCCATGCTTCGGCGTCGGCGCCGAGCCGACACGGCCGCCGAACGCGTGGCCGATCGCCTGGTGCCCGAGGCACACGCCCAGGATGGGCACCGTCGGCGCGAGACGCTGGATGAGCGCGATCGAGATGCCCGCCTCCGTCGGATGCCCGGGGCCGGGCGAGATCACGACGCGCTCGGGACGCATGGCGACGACATCGTCTACCGACACCTGGTCGTTCCGCCTGACGGTGAGCTCGGCGCCGAGCTCGCCGAGGTACTGCACCAGGTTGAACGTGAACGAGTCGTAGTTGTCGACGACCAGCACCATCGTCAGAGTCCCGTCCGCGCCAGTTCGAGCGCGCGCAGCATCGCCCGCGCCTTGTCACGCGTCTCGTCGTACTCCGCCGTCGGGTTCGAATCGGCGACGATGCCGGCGCCGGCCTGCACGAAGGCCTTGCCGTCCTCGAGCACCACCGTGCGGATGGCGATGCAGAAGTCGAGATTGCCGGCGAAGTCGAGGTAGCCGACGGCGCCGGCGTAGAGGCCGCGCGGCCCCGGCTCGAGGTCGGCGATGATCTGCATCGCGCGCACCTTCGGGGCGCCCGACACCGTGCCCGCCGGGAAGCAACTGGCCAGGGCGTCCAGCCGATCCTGGCCGTCGGCGAGCTGGCCCTCGACCACCGACACCAGGTGCATCACGTGCGAGTAGCGCTCGAGGCTCATGTAGGTCGGCACGCGCACCGTGCCGTACTCACTGACGCGGCCGATGTCGTTCCGGCCCAGGTCGACCAGCATCACGTGCTCGGCGCGCTCCTTCTCGTTGCGCTTCAGCTCGTCGGCCAGGCGCTGGTCCTCTTCCGGGGTGCGGCCGCGTGGCCGCGTGCCGGCGATGGGATGCGTGACGGCATGGCGGCCTTCGACACGCACCAGCATCTCGGGCGACGAACCGACCACCGCCCGAGGCCCGCTGCGCACGAAGAACATGTACGGCGACGGATTGACGTGCCGCAGCGCGCGATAGACGGTGAACGGGTCGACGCCGATTTCCGCCGTGAAGCGCTGCGACAGCACGACCTGGTAGATGTCGCCTTTGGCGATGTGCGCCTTGGCCTGCTTGACCGCCGCCTCGTACTCCTCCTGCGTCTGGTTCGACGACAGGACGAGCGGGCCGTCCTCGCGCGTCTTCGGCACCGATAGCGGGCGGTCGAGCTCGCGTTCGACGAAGCCGATGCGCGCCACGGCGAACTGGTAGAGCGCCTTGAGATCCTCGTCGCCGGTGATCCGTGCGTTGGCGATGATGAGGATCCGGTGCTGCACGTGGTCGAAGGCCAGCACCGTGTCGAACAGCATGAAGGCCGCGTCGTCGCCGGGCATGGCCGCGCCGTCGGCGCGCGCGGCGGTGGGCTCGAACCAGGCCGCCGTCTCGTAGCCCAGATACCCGACCGCACCACCGGTGAAGCGCGGCAGGCCGGGCACGAACGGCGATTGGTACTCGGCCATCAGCGAGCGCAGCGCCTGGGTGAACGGCACGTCGAGCGTCGTCGTCTCGCCCGACCGTTCCGTCGTCACGACGCCGCCCGCCGAGCGCAGCACCAGGAACGGATCCTTGCCGAGGAACGAGTAACGGCCCACGTGCTCACCGCCCTCGACGCTCTCGAGCAGGAACGCGTAGTCGGCGTGCTCCGCCACCTTGAGGAAGGCCG
>CADEDM010000106.1 GCA_902826065.1 uncultured Acidobacteriota bacterium
CTTTCGTCGCGGTCAGCCGCAGCCCGACCGGGCCGGAGCCGGCGGGGCGGACGCGCCGCAGCCACAGCCTGTGCCGCCGGCGGCCTTGACCTCGGCGTCGCGATCGCAGCACGCCTGGCTGCCCGCTGGCGCGGGCCCGCCGCAGCACGTGGCAGACGCGATACTGGTGTCGACGGGTGATGGAGAGACGGACTCGGAGCTCGACATCGCGACCTCTGCTGAAGCGGACCGCGCTTATTCGCGGTCACGCCTCAGAAGACGGCGGTCGCGCCTGATGGACGCATCCTTCGCAGAAGAGCCGCCGCACGGCGCCGATCCGCAGGTGGCAGGCGCGGAGGACGCAGTGACGGCAGCGCACCCGCCGGGTTCGCGCCGGTGGAAGTCCGAGACACCTCCACGCACGTCCAGCGCCACGGCGCAGCACGTCACGAGCATCTCGCGCAGCTGTGCCCGGCCGCGTTGCACACGCGACTTCATGCCGGAGACCGAGATCCCCAGCCGGCGGGCGGCATCCGCCTGCGGGACGCCCTGAAGCGAGGTGACGGTGATCGCCGTGCGGTAAGGCTCGCGCAGGCGCTCGACCATGGCGGTCAGGCAGGGGGCCAGTTCCGCTTCCGCCGCGCGGTCCGACGCCGGATCGGGCTCGGCCGCCAGGTCGTCCTCGAGCGGGTCGGTGCGGCCGCTGCGGCGCAACCGGGTGCGCAGGGAGTCCCGCAGCGCGTTCCGGGCAATCTGGAAGAGCCACGCTTCAGGACGCTCGGTGCTGCGCAGCGTGGCCAACCCGCGAACGACGCGCAGGAACACCTCCTGGACGAGGTCCTCGGCCTCCACACCCGGCGGCACGCGGCGGGCCAGGAAACGCCGGAGGGGCGGGCTGAATTCCTGCCACAGCGTGGAGCTGTCGAGTGCGGGCGATGCACTTGCGGGCCGTTCGAGCGGCGAGGGCGTGGGCCCTGACATGTCGGCGACGAGCACCTTTATACCTCCTGGCTCTTCATGAAGACGACGCAGGTGTCCGATGGACGCACGGGGTCGCGCGTGACACCCGCCGGGCCTGCGAGGTAAGGTGCCGTCGCCATGCACCGACGCGATGCCCTCAAGGCCGGCGCGGCCGCACTCGCTTCATGGGGATTGTCCGGCTGCCGCTCGGCGACGGCCGTGCGCCCGGCCGCCACCGCGCCGCGGCCGGGACGGCCCCCGCTGCAGCTCGCGCTGCCGCGAATCGCACGCGATCGGATCATCCGCACCACGGTGGGTCTCAGGCCGCATCGCGACGGCGGCTTCGTGGTGCGCGCCGACAAGCTCGACGGCAAGCTGCTGGTCCACAACTACGGGCACGGCGGCGCCGGGATGTCGCTGGCCTGGGGCTGCGGCACGCTCGTCGCCGACCTGGCGCGACCCGCGGAAGCCACCCGCGCGGCGGTCATCGGCTGCGGCGCGCCCGGCCTCTGCACCGCTCGCCAACTGCAGCGCCGCGGCTACGACGTCACGATCTACGCCGCCACGGTGCCGCCCGACACGACGTCGAACCGCTCGTGGGCGGGGTACACGCCGACCACCGCACTCATCCTGCCCGAGCGCCGGACACCGGCGTGGGACAGACAATTCACGACCGCGGCCGAGATCTCGTATCGCCAACTGCAGACGATGGTCGGGCCCAAGTACGGGATCTACTGGATCGACGCCTACAACGGCACCGACGACCCCGAGGCGCGCGGCGGCGGCAACGACGGCGACCTCGTCCCCGAGCACCTGCGGCCAGGGCGCGACCGCGAGGTGCTCGGTCCTGGCGAACATCCGTTTCCGACGCGGTACGCCGTCCGTGCGTCGAACCTCGCCATCGAGCCGTCGATCTACATGGATGCACTCGTGGACGACTTCCTGGCCGCCGGCGGCCGCGTGGTGATTCGCCGCTTCGAGTCGCGGCAGCAGCTGGTCGGGCTGCCCGAGCCGATCATCGTGAACTGCACGGGCCTGGGCTCGTTCTCGCTCTTCGACGACAAGGAACTCGTGCCCATCCGGGGCCAGCTCACTTTCGTCGTGCCGCAGCCCGAGCTGAACTACCGCGTCTCGTCGCGCGCGACCAACGGCGGGAACGCCGGCATCAACCCGCGCAGCGACGGCATCGTCGTCGGCAATTCGCAGGATCCGGGCGACTGGTCGCTCGACGTGAAGGAAGAGATCCTGGCGCGCAATCTCGAGGCGGCCGCCGCGTTCGTGAGCGGCATGCGCCCGCCTTCCATGTCCACGCGGCTCACGCGTTCCGCGCCACCGTCCGTTCCACCCGCCGCCGAGTCCTTCTTCGACTGGGAGTAGCCCCGCCATGACACGCGCACTCGTCCTCGGCAGCACCGTCCTCATCGGCGTGAGCACCATCGCGTTGTCGGCGCTGCAGGCGCCCGCACCGGCGCCCTCCGCCGCGGCCCTGGCCGCCACCAGGATCGAAAAGGTGAAGGACAACCTCTACGTCATCACGGGGTCGAGCCCGGTGCCGCGCGAGACCTTCAGCGGCGGCAACGTGGGCGTCTTCATCACCGAGAAGGGCGTGGTGGTGGTCGACACCAAACTCGCCAACTGGGGCCCGGCCATCCTCGAGCGCATCAAGAGCGTCACGACGAAACCGGTCGTCACCATCATCAACACGCACACCCACGGCGACCACACGGGCAGCAACGAGTTCTTCGCCGGCGCCACCGTGGAATCGGTCGTGCACGAGAACACCAAGACCAACATGGCGCGGATGGACGCCTTCAAGGGCGACAAGGCGAAGTTCCTGCCGACGCGCACCTACAAGGACAAGCTGACGCTCGGCAGCGGCAAGGATCAGATCGACCTGTACCACTTCGGCGCAGGACACACGAACGGCGACACGTTCATCGTCTACACCGCGCTGCGCACGCTGCACGCCGGCGACATGTTCCCGTGGAAGGACGCGCCGTTCATCGACCGCAGCAACGGCGGCAGCGGACGGGCGTGGCCGGACACCATCAAGCGACTGCTCGACGGCGTGAAGAACGTCGACACGGTGATCGGCGGCCATCAGCCCGTCGCCGGCTGGAAGGACCTGGCGACGTTCCAGCGGTTCCTCGCCGACCTCTACGCCCACGCCAGCGCCGCGCAGAAGGCCGGGAAGACGGTGGACCAGGCGGTAGCCGACAAGACCTGGATGGGCAAATACGCGGGCTACGACTCGACGCGGCTGCAGGCGGCGGTGCAGGCCATCTACGACGAGCTGAGCGGCAAGTAAGCCGCGCCGGCACGCCACCGTGGCGAACGCGTACCGGCCGGAGATCGACGGCCTCCGGGCAGTGGCCGTCCTGCCCGTGCTGCTCTACCACGCCGGAGTCGACGGCTTCCGTGGCGGCTTCGTCGGCGTCGATGTCTTCTTCGTCATCAGCGGCTATCTCGTCACGCGGCTGATCCTGGCCGACGGCGACACCTTCTCGCTGCCGGCGTTCTACGAACGGCGCGTCCGCCGGCTCTTCCCCGCGCTCGCGGTCGTGCTCGGCGTCTCGAGCGGGGCCGCATGGTGGTGGCTGCTGCCCGCCGACCTCGCGGCCTACTCCCGCAGTCTGCTCGCAGTGCTCGGCCTCGTCGCCAACGTGCATCTGTGGCGCACCACCGGCGACTACTTCGCCCGGCCCGCGGAGTCGATGCCGCTGCTGCACACGTGGAGCCTCGCCGTCGAAGAGCAGTTCTACCTGCTCTACCCGGCGAGCCTGGTGCTGACGCGCCGGTTCGGATCGGCGCGCCAGGGCGGCCTGATTGCCGGCGCTGCGGTGGCGAGTCTCGCCATCGCCGTGTGGGCCTCGACGCATCGGCCGGTGGCGGGGTTCTTCCTGTTGCCGACGCGCGGCTGGGAACTGGCGCTGGGCGCCCTGGTCGCCTGGCACGAGCCGCGCCTGGCGGGATGGGTCGACGCGCCGGCGCGCGTGCGGCGGCGCGTCATGGTGGGGTGGGCAGGCGTGGGGCTCATCGGCCTCGCGCTGGCGGCGCTGTCGGCGGCCAGCGGCGTGCCAGGCGCCGCGGCGCTGCTGCCGACGGTGGGCACCGCGCTGGTGCTCGTGGCGGCGAGGCCGGGCGAGGGCGCCGGCCGGCTGCTGGCGTGGCCACCGGTCGTCGGCCTGGGGCTCATCAGCTACAGCGCGTACCTCTGGCATCAGCCCCTGCTCGCGTTCCTGCGCGCCACCGCCGACGCCCCGCCCGGGCCCGCGGCCCGCGTGGGCACGTGCGCCGTCGCCGTGGCGCTCGCGTGGGTCACGTGGCGACTGATCGAACGTCCGTGGCGCGATCGCGCGCGCACGCCGCGGCGCCGGCTGATCGTCGCCACCGGCCTCGCCGTCGCCGCGCTGGCGGCCGTGGGGGTGGCAGGCATGGTCACACGTGGGGGGCTCGAGCGCTATTCCGGCCTCGATCGCGCCCTCGTGCAGGGCGATGTCGAAGGCGCCGACTACGTCGTCGCTCGCTTCGACGCGCGGCGTGACGCGCCGTTCGACGCCGCCGACGCCCGGCGCCGCCTGCTGATCATCGGCGACAGCTACGCGCAAGACCTCGTGAACGCGCTCGCAGAAGCCGGCCTCGACCGCACGCTGCAGATCTCGACGCGCTATGTCGCGCACTACTGCGGCAACCTCCTGCTGGAACCGGCCGCCTTCGTGACGAGGCCCGCCGACTACGACACCGTGCGCTGCGGGCCCACGTTGCTCTCCGCCGATGCCGCGCTACGCGGCCGCCTCCGTGAGGCCGACGTCGTGTGGCTGGCGTCGTACTGGCAGGGGTGGCAAGTGCCGCTCCTGCCGGCGAGCCTCGAGGCGATGCGCGCGATCAGCACGGGGCCGGTGCGCGTCTTCGGCCCGAAGCACTTCGGTACCGGCCCGCTGCGAGCGCTGCTCGGCCGGACGGCGGACGAGCGACGGGCCATGACGCGTCCCGTGAGCGCCGAGACGGCGCCGGTCGTCAACGCGCTGCGCGCGGCGCTGCCGCGCGACGTCTTCGTGGACGTCCAGGCGCTGCTGTGCGGGCAGGATGCCGGCTCCTGCCGGGTCTTCACGCCCGACGACGCCCTGCTCTCCTACGACGGTGCGCACCTCACCAGGGCCGGCGCGCGCTATTACGGTGAGCGCCTGCGGACCGTTCCGGCGGTCATGTCCACCCTCCGCTAGCCACGACCGGCCCGGCAGGGCCCCGTACTCAAGAGACCCAGCCACTGGCCGATTCCGTGGGCGGAGGGGTGGCGTCATGGACGCGATGAGCAGCGCAGTGCACGGGGTGCGGGCCGGGTTCGACCGGCTGGATCGCGCCGCGGGACGCATCGCCCGCGACGCCGAAGGCGCGGATCTCGCCGGAAACATGGTGGATCTGCTCCGCGCTCGCCATGAGGTGCGCGCCAACGTCGCCGTGGCGAAGACGGCCGACGACCTGGTGGGGACGCTGCTCGACGTCTTCGCCTGAAGGCCCGTCGGGCCCCTCCAGACCCGGTTCCTGGCAGTGGCGGACGGCCGTGCTATGATCGTGGGGCTGGATCTTCCCACGCGCGCTGCCACTTGTAGGCGTCACCGGTCCCCGCAGTCCCGGTCCTCCTCTCACACAGCTTAGCCACGAGAATCCGCTCCGAAGGCCACGGCCTTGGGACGTCGCCCGCGCCATGCCGGCGCACGGCGAGCTGTGTGTTTGCCGTCCGGAGCGTCGGGAATCGCCGCCGGGCACGAAGGACCGTACATTCATGTCGTTTGCCGATCTCGGGCTGCTGCCCGCCGTGTGTACCGCGCTCGACCGCGCCGGGCTGCACATCCCCACGCCCATCCAGGCCCAGGCCATCCCCGTCGCCCTCGAAGGCAAGGACGTCGTCGCGCGCGCCCAGACGGGCACGGGCAAGACCGCGGCCTTCGGGCTGCCGCTCATCCAGCGTCTGGCGATGACGCCGCAGGGCCGCGGCCGGCGCCGGCCCCGGGCGCTCGTGCTCGCCCCCACGCGTGAGCTTGCGGTCCAGGTCCAGCGCTCGCTCGCGACCTACGCCTCGACGACGGCGCTCGAGCTGACGGCCATCTACGGCGGCGCCAGCATGCAGGGGCAGCTCCGCGATCTCCGCCGCGGCGTCGACATCGTCGTCGCCACGCCTGGCCGCCTCATCGATCACCTCGAACGCGGCACGCTCGATCTCTCGGCGATCCAGGTGCTCGTGCTCGACGAGGCCGATCGCATGCTCGACATGGGCTTCCAGCCGGCGCTGCGTCGCATCGTGCCGCTGCTGCCGGGGTCGCGCCAGACGCTGCTGTTCTCGGCCACGCTCTCGGACGCGGTCGTCTCGCTCGCCAAGGCGTTCACGACCTCGCCAACGCGCCTCGATGTGTCCGAAGGCCAGCTCGTCGCGGCGACCGTGACGCATCACGTGCACGCGGTCGCGGCCGATCGCAAGCGCGCGCTGCTGACGCACCTGCTCACCTCGAGCGGTGACCAGGCGCTGGTCTTCTGCAAGACCAAGCACGGCTCCGATCACGTCGGCGATCACCTCGATCGCGCCGGGCTCTCGGTGGCGGTGATCCACGGCGACAAGTCGCAGGGCCAGCGCAATCGCGCCCTCGCCGCCTTCAAGCAGGGGCGGGTCGAGGTGCTGGTGGCAACCGACGTCGCCGCCCGCGGCCTCGACATCGTCGACCTGCCGCTGGTCGTGAACTACGACCTGCCGCTCGTGGCCGAGGACTACATCCATCGCGTCGGCCGCACCGGACGGGCCGGACGCGAAGGCCGCGCCGTGTCGATCGTGTCGACCGGCGACGCACGCCTGCTTCGCGACATCGAGCGGCTGCTGCCGGTGCCGCTGGCCCATGTGGCCGTCGACGGCTTCGAGGCCGTGCCGCTGACTGCGCCGCGCGCCGCCCGCGACCGCGACGGTGCCCGGCCGAAGGGCCGGTTCGGACGGTCGCGCTTCAACCAGCGCGGGCCGGCGCGTCCGCGGACGCCGCGCGTCATGACCGCGCGGACCGCCGCCGACTAGCCCTCGCGAGTCGGCGGTATGCTGGAACGGCCGGGGACGTCGTGTCCCGGCCGAGTCCCATGCCGCATCTCATCGAACGCGCCGCCACCGGGCGGGCCAAGTGCCGCGGCTGCGGCACGGCGATCGCCAAGGACACCTGGCGCATCGGGGAGGCCGTGCCCAATCTCTTCGCCGACGGCGAGGGCGCGGAGTCGCGCCACTGGTATCACCCGCGGTGTGCCGCCTATCGCCGTCCCGAGGCCCTCCTGCAGGCCCTCGACGGCTCGGACATCACGCTCGACGGGCACGACGCGCTCGTCGAGGCGGCCAGGCAGGGTGTCACCCATCAACGCCTGCCGCGCGTCCACCAGGCCGGGCGGGCCAGCTCGGGTCGCGCGTCGTGCCGTCAGTGCCGAACGGCGATCGTGAAGGACGGCTGGCGGATCTCGCTGCTGTTCTGGGAGGACGGCCGCTACTCGCCCGCCGGCTTCCTGCATCCGGGATGCGTCGCGGCCTACGTCGGCACGTCGGACGTCATCGAGCGGCTGCGCTTCTTCACGCCGGACCTGACCGACGCCGACGCCACGGTAATCGGGGAGGCGCTGGCCGCCGGCGTCACGACGAGCGCGCCGGCTCCGGAGACGCCGCCAGCGGCAGAGTGATCGCGAAGGTGGTGCCTTCGCCCGGCGCCGTGACCACGTCGACGGTGCCGCCGAGCTGATCGACCACCGTGCGCACGACCGCCAGCCCGAGGCCGGAGCCCTTGCCTGCGGCCTTCGTCGTCACGTACGGCTCGAACATGTGCTGCAGCAATGCCGGCTCGATGCCGGAACCGGTATCGGACACCGTCATCCGCACCCGTCCGGCGGCCGCGTCGTCGGCCGGCGCCACGGGCCCCTCGGCGTCCGCGGCGGCGGCGATCGTGAGCGTGCCGCCTTCCGGCATGGCGTCGCGCGCGTTCAGCGCCAGGTTGAAGATGACCTGTTCAATCTGACTGGCATCGCCCGAGACGCGCAGCGGGGTCTCGGCAGCCTGGACCTGCAGGCGGACGGTGTCGCCGACGAGCCGTTCGAGGAGATCGGCGGATTGCGTCAGCCACGCGGCCACGTCGACGATCGGCGGGGCCGGCGCCGGGCCACCGGTGCGCAGGGCGCGTTCCGACAGGGCCCGCGCGCGATCGACCGCGCGCACGATCTGCTGCACGAGGTGCCGCGAGCCCGGCGACAGCGACTGATCGTCGAGGGCCAGTTCGGCGCAACCCATGGCGACGACCAGCAGGTTGTTGAGGTCGTGAGCCGCCCCGGCCACGACACGCCGCAGGCGATCCACGTCGCCGTCGGCGTTCTGAGGCTGTGTCATACCAGTCGTCCCGGACAGAGGGAGGGGACGCGACGACGCCGCGGGCGCCGGCCCTGCGGCCGGCACCCCGCCGGCCGCTAGGGCGCGGGCTCCCAGATGCACCAGTAGCCGGCGATCATTCCCGTCGCCGCATCGGAATTGATGCGACCGCGGCTGCCGTTGCTGCGTGCGGCGTGGAGCTGACAGTAGCGCTCCACATCGGCGCCGGCCTGCCGCACGGCCTCGACGTCGATGACGTCGGCGCCGTTGGCGTAGCGCACCGCGCGTTCGCCGAACATCGCGCACACCGCGGTCACGCGGCTGCGGTCCTCGAGCCAGCGGTCGCCGAAGTGGCGCATCGCATTGAGGAACTTCGGACGGAAGTGGTTGCGCACCCACAGCACCGCCTCGTAGTCGAACGACGCTCGCAGGCCGACGGCCTGGCCGATGCTGAGGAACACGTCGTCGAAGATGGCGTCGACGGCCGGTTCGAGCGCCGGCGACGTCCGGGGCGTGTGTCCGGTCTGCACCGGCGGGACTGCGGACGTCGCGGGGGGGGCCTGACGAGTCGTATCGGTGTGCATCGAGTCCTCCATGTCTCCGTGATCAGGCGGGCTGCGCCGCGCTCGCGACGCCTTCCCGCTCGGCATTCATCTGGCAGCCGGTCTCGACGTCGTGCGACGCGAGCCGGGCGGCGTTCAGGTCGACCGACGCGGCATTCGCCGCGTGGTGCAGGGCCCGCTGGCCCAGGTAGCGGCCCACGGCGGTGACGCGCCGGCGGTCAGCCTCGTAGGAGTTGCCGCGCCCGAGGGCGCGCATGAAGAACCCGCGGTAGCGGTCGCGCCACCACACGACGGCGTCGAAATCCACCGGCTTCTCGGTGCCGATGCCCTGCCCGGCGGCGAGCAGGCAGTCGTTCAACATGACGTCGATCTGGTCCACGGACATGGCGTCTCCTCGGAAACGGACGGGCCGTCACAGGAGAGAACGCCGGATGGCCGCGTTTCGTACAGCGGCCGGGGCGGCCGGGTCAGCGGGGGGTGTCGAGGCCCTGCCGGAGCTCGCGCAGGGTGGTGCGGAGGTCGGCCGCCGAGGCCGGCCGACGGCCGATTGCGGGCGACAACGTGTCGGCCAGGAACACCGCCACCGACGCCGGGCACTCGGGACGCGCGTCGCGGACGTCGGGCCAGGGCGTGTGCTGCACGGCGTCGATGACGTCGGAGACATCGCGGCCGGCCAGGGGATGGCGGCCGGCGAGGCACTCGTAGAGCACCACGTTCAGGCTCCACAGGTCGAACGACTCCCGTGGCGGCTCGCCGGCGAACGCCTCGGGCGCCAGGTACAGAGGGGTGCCGACGACCTGATGCGACATGGTCAGCGTCGACGACGCCGACAGGTCGCGGCAGCGTGCCGCCAGGTCGGTGGCCTCGGCGGCGACACCAGCCGCGGGCGGATCGAGACTCAGGGACCGATCGAGCATGGCCGCGAGGCCGAAATCCAGCAGTTTCGGCACGCCGTCGGAGGCGTAGCCGATGTTGCTCGGCTTGATGTCGCGATGCAGGACGCCCGAGCCGTGCACGCGATCCAGGGCGTCGGCGAGCATGATCCCGAGGTCGAGCGTCTCGTCCAGTGCCAACGGCCCGTCGGCCAGGCGATCCAGCAACGTGCCACCCTCGAGGTACTCGACCACGAGCAGCGGCGTGTCGCGCCATTCCTCGACGCCGTAGATGGTGGCCAGGTTCGGGTGACGCACGGCCGCCATGGCGCGGGCCTCGCGACGCAATCGGGCCGCGTACTCGCGCCGCATCGGCGGCAGCGTCTTCACGGCCACCTTGCGGTCCAGGCCGAGGTCGGTGGCGAGGTACACGACGCCGGCGCCCCCGGCCCCGAGCAGGCGCTGCAGGCGGAACTTCGCGTTGACGAACAGCGGCAGGTCGGCCGGCCTGGTCACGGTGCCGCAACGGCAGCGGCGCGTGTCGGGCGTGGAGACGTCGCCGCAGGTCGGACACCAGGCCGCCGGCTCGTCGCGCCACTCGACGGACGCCGTGCGCGGTGCCGGCGCCTGCGCCTCGAGACGGGTCTGCCACAGCCAGCGGTTCTCGAGCTGCATCGCCGCGTGGCCGCACATCGCGGTGACCAGCGCCAGATGGCTGGCCGTGTACGGCAGACCGTTCGCGCCCTCGCCCACCGCGGCCAGGCCGAGGAGGGCCCCCGAGGCGCCGATCAGCGGTGCCAGCAGGGCCGCGCCGGTCTCGTCGAGCCAGTCCTGCTCGGTGCCGGGCAGCAGCCGCGCGATGTTCGACCGCGCGTCGAGCACCAGCTCCGACTGCGACGACTGCAGCAGTTCGTGGAGCACGAAGTCATCCGGCAGCGGTGGACTGGTGCCGTCGACGGCCACGAGCGACGCGCCGTCCTCGGCCCGCAGCAGCACCTGCACGCGCGTGGCGTGCAGGGCCGAGGCGAGTTCACCGCCCAGCGCCGCGCTCATCGTCCGCAGGCTGTCACTGCCGCGCAACTGATGCTCGAGCCGCGCCATGGCCAACGATGAATCCACCGGTTCGCGCTGGAACCAACGGTCGACCAGGCGCACCAGGTGCGGCCGGAACGTGAGCGCCAGCAGCCCGAGCACCGACAGCGTCATCACGCCGGCCGGGTGCCGGGTGTCGAGATACTGCAGGAACGTCAGCCCGCGATTGACGAAGACGTCGGTGGCCAACCACGTGATGGGCGCGAGGATCACGGCCCAGATCGCGTAGCGCGCCAACGCGTAGCGCAGCGTGGCGGCGATGACGAACCGCACGTCCATGACGCGCTGCACGCTCACTGCGTAGGCCGTCATCGGCACGATCGAGGCAAGCGCCGCGTAGATCACCAGCCCCAGCCGCTGGCGCACCGCCGGTTCGCGCAGCGCCGGAACGAACGGCGCCACGAAGGCCGCCACGAGCAGCGGCGTCAGGCCGAAGGCCAGCGCCCCGAGGAACCAGCGGAGCTGCCGGCGACGGGTGCCCGATTCCTGCCGCAGCTTGCTGAGCAGGAACGGCACCGCCGGCAGCGCGCCCAGCAGGATGACTTGCCAGTAGATTGACCCTTCCGCCTGTCGATTGATGCTGGAAAACGCCGCGCTCAGCGCCGGATTGTCGACAATCCAGAGGGTCTGGTGGAACGCGACGTTGGCGACGACGAGCAGCCACGCCGCCGCGGTCGTCGCCACGACGATGGCGCCCAGCGCCGTCCGGCGGCGCGGCTCGATCGGCTCCCGTGGAAACGCCCAGGCGAACAGCCAGACGGCCGGCCGGAAGAAGGCGTCCGTCTTCCACACGTTCAGCAACCCCAGCAGCGCCCCGGCGGCGCCGGTGCCTGGTGCCGAGAACGGCTCCACGAACGCCGACGCGATCGTGAGGTAGAGGGCGCCGAGCAACTGCAGGCGGCGATCGCGGGTGCCGCCGACGATCATCAGCAGGCCGCCCAGGCCGAAGATCGCGAGGTTGATGGCGAAGGGCGTCGCCGACGATCCCGCCGGCAGGCGCACGAGCACCGCGGGCACTCCGGCCAGGGCCACGAGGACCTTCAGCGCGGTGATGGCGACGCCGGCGCTGAACGCCAGCGTGACCGCATGCCGCAGCCACGGCTGCGCCACCGTGCGCGGCGCGCCCTCGCCCGTACGGAGCGCGGCGATGACGCGCAGCTGCTTGACGACGTCGGCGTGGGCGCTGGCGGCGGCCGACTGCGCCGCCTCCCAGTCGACAGCGGCGCCGTCGGCGAGGGCCGCGGCGAGCGCATCGGGGTAGCGGTGGTCAGGCCTCACGGGACATCTCTTCGCCGAGCCGGACCAGGGCCCGCCGGACGGCGACGCGGGCCGCTTCGGCGGTGGGCTTCCCCAGGAGGACCGCGATCTGTTCGTAGCTGTAGCCGAGTTCGATGCTGGCGACGATGGCGCGACGGTCGGTGGCGCGCAGGCGCGTCAGCCCGGCCTGGTAACGGCGGCGGTCCTGATCCTGGATGGCGGCGTCGAGCGGCGACTCCCCGCCATCGACGAAGCCGTCGTCGAGCGCCGTGCCCGCCGGCCGGCGCGCCGCGTGGCGGAACTGGTTGCGCACGCGGTTGACGAGCGCGCGCCTGAGGTAGCCGAGGAACGCGCCCTCGCGCGTCGGCTCGAACGTGCGGACATGCCGCAGCGACTGCAGCACCGTGTCCTGCACGTAGTCCGCGGTGTCGGCGCCGCCTCGCGCCCACACCGGGACCCGCCGGTGCGCCCACCGGTGGAGGCGCGGCAGATAGCGCGCCAGCAGCCGATCGAGCGCGCCGTCGTCACCGCGACGCGCCCGGCTCAGCAGTTCTTCCGACGGCGCATTCGTGAGCGGGCCAAGCGACGGTGCCTGAGGGGATTGGCGTTCCATGCAGCCTGCACAGATTGTCGGTGGATTCTCGCCCGCCGGAGCCGCTGGCGCAAGTCCCTGTCGCCCCGGGCGTACGAAATCGCGGGGCCCGGCGTTCTCTCTCGTAGGTGCCGCTGGCGAGGCCGGCCGGCGCCGACATTGCCACTCCAATGGAAACAGGGTTGAGTCCGTGGTTCTGGGTTGCGTGCCTGGGCGGCGCGGGCGGCGTGCTGAGTGCCTGGATGACGCGCTTCGGCGCGATTCCTCCCCACCGGCGGCCGGCGCGCACCGACCGGCAGGCGGCGGCCATCCGCCTGGCCATCGTCGTGGTGGCGGCCGGCACGGCCGCCGCGATGGCGTGGATGGTGGGGGCGGCCGGCGGCGACCGGTCGTCGACCGGTCAGACGGCCTCTGCGCTCGCCTTCTTCTGGATCGGCTTCGTGACCGCCGGGTGGATCACCGCCGAGCGCGACAAGCACGTGCTGCGGCAGGCGGTGTGTCGAGCGGCCACGGCGCCGGCCGCGCATCCGGACACGATCCGCGGCCTCGCGCACGCATCGCCGGAGGCCGTCTACGAGGCGGTGACGGCGCTCGTGCCGCGACGCGTCTCACGCTAGCGAGCGGATCGGACACGCGGTGATCGCGACCGCCGCCGCCCAGCGGAGGCCGCGGGCCACTGAGGCGGCGACTGGACGGCGCATGAGTCCGTGCGCACGACCGCGAAAGGGGGCGGTGGGCCTGGCGCCGTGGCCCGTGCCGCGGTCCCCTTCTTCATCGCGGCGAGATCGCCCCCCCGCTCCTGGGAGATCAGCCACACATCGTCGATGTAGACGTAGTTCACCGCGTCATGCTGCCAATCAACGCCGTTGTCGCTCCAGTTACTCATCAGCGACAGTTCCGAGCCCAGCGGCCCGAGTCCTGTCCACGACATCAGCAACCGGCCGTTGTGGAACAAAGAGATCTGCCCGTTGCCGCCGAAGACGCTGACGACGAACGGGCCGCGGTTGACGTAGGCGGCATACCCCCTGTCGGTCTCGCCCCAGAACACCGACTCGCCGACTTGCGCCTTCAGCACGGCATCACGACCGGCGCGGTTGTCGATCTCGAGAAACAGGTGGTCTGAGCCGTTGGGGCTGTTGATAGCCCACCGACCTGTCTTGGCGCCGAGGGACCGATCGACGTTCGCGTCGAGCCGATAGGTGGCTTGGAAGAACCAGGGACCGCTGATCTGCGGATCCCACTGCGCGCCAAGGGTCGCGGCCTTGTCGTTCCACGGGACGACGCCGTCCCAGTTGCACTGGAGCACAGCGCCGCTCCCCGGCAACGGCTTGCCGTCCGCGGCCACGGTCACGACCGGGCACTCGTTGTTCGGCGGCACGTTGCCGTCATCCATCGTGTAGTGGGCCACGAGCCCGGGCGTGACCTGCGCCGAGGCCCGCGGCGCGGGCACGAGCACTATCAGCAGCATCGGGATCGCGATCGACGTCAGAACGCGCGGCATGACCATCTCGTGGTGCGATCGTGATGATCGCACGGGACCGAGCGCCCGGGAAGGGCCGGCGCGGCGGGAGACGAACCCGCCTCAGGGCTCCATGGCCTCGGGGCTGCGGGCTGTACGCAGAACGGGCCCGCCTTCGGAGTCCAACCCGAAACAGGCCCGGATGTGTTGGTTGCGGGGGCGGGATTTGAACCCGCGACCTTTGGGTTATGAGCCCAACGAGCTACCGGACTGCTCCACCCCGCGACAGAAGGATATCAGATTGCCACGCGATTCGGCGCGCGATTCACTGAAAACGCTACTTCTCGACGACGAATGCGGCGAGGCCCGACTTCGCGATCTCCTGGCCGTTGCGCAGGCCCGACACGAGCCAGAAATAGGTACCTTCGTCGAGATCCAGCTCGGCGGGACGCGGGACGCTCGTGCCGCTGATGCCGTCCTGGCGCCACAACAGCCGGTCGACCTCGTTCCACACGCCGATGGCGTAGTGATCGGCCTCGGGCACCGCCGTCCACTCGAACTTGTCGGGCTGATGGCCGACGAAGTCACGCCGCGGCACCTGGTGCTGGATGACCTTCGGCTCCTCGGCCTTCTGCGTCCCGGCCACCGATTCCTTCGCGATCGATGGCGTGGCGCACGCGGCCGCCGCGCTCACGGCGACGGCGAACATCAACGCTCGCGACAGGGCCCACCCACGAACGGCGTACGGCATGGCCTATTCTACGGCCGTTCCCGGCGCCATGGCCTCGGCGACCTGCAGGGTGCGCACGGCCCGCCCGCTCACCCGCGCCCGGCGGCACAAGGCGTCGAGCGCCGCGCGTGAGTCCACGGCGTGCCACGGCGTCACCAGGTGCACCGCGCCAAGCGCGGCCCGCGCCCGTGCGGTGATATGTGCGAGCAATCCGGCGGCGCCCTCGGTCATGCCGGCGCACGCCGCGCGCAACGCGCCGGCGTCCGCGGCGGCCACCAGGTAGAAGCCGCCGTCACCGGTGGGACCGAATGCGAGCGGCCCCTGCCCGGGGTTCGCCCCGACGGCCTGGGCCGCGGCGCGCAGCGCGTTCGGGGGCAGATCCGGGACGTCCGCGCCGACGAGCACCGTCACATCGTGTCCGGCGTGCAGCGTGCGCGCCACTGCGTCGCCCATACGCATCGACGGGTCGCCGTCGCCTTGCGGGTGCACGTGGACGACGGTAGGATGCGCCGACAGCCGGGTGTCGGCCGTGAGCGCGTCGCGCATCGCCTCCACCTCCCCGGCCGGCGTGACGTAGAGGTGCAACGGCCAGCCCGGCGCCAGCGCCGCGTCGATGGTGTCGAGCAGCATCGCGCGACGCAGGGCCGCCTCGCTCACCTCGTCGAGACCGGAGAGCCGGGCCGGCGCCGTGTCGGCGCCGCCGGGGGCCAGCATGGCCACCGCCACTCGAACCGCGGTACGCACGGCGGTCAGGCCTGCGGCGCCACGCGCGCACGCCCCGCGGGGGCGACGGCGCGGGCCTTCGCGGCCGCCTTCCAGGCGCGCAGCGCCAGCAGCAGCGCCACGCCAGAGGCGTAGTAGATCGGGTAGGTCGTATCGAGCTTCACTTTCCAGAAGTAGTGCAGTGTGGCCGCGAGCCCGGTCACGTAAACGAGCCGGTGCAGCAGGTTCCAGTTGCGTCCACCGAGCCGGCGAATCCAGCCGGTCGTGGACGTGAGCGCCAGCGGAATCATCAACACGAAGGCGGTGAAGCCCGCGGTGATGTACGGCCGCTTCACCACATCTTCCCACACGCCGTCGAACATCAGCGAGTGATCCAGCACGAAATACGTCATGAAGTGCAGCGTGCCGTAGAAGAACGCGAACAGGCCGAGCGGCCGCCGGAACAGCGACAGCGGATTGAAGCCGGTGAGCCAGCGCAGCGGTGAGATCGCCAGCGTGGCGACGATGAACCGCAGGCACCAGATGCCGGTGTGGTTGGTGATCGTCTCCACGGGGTTCACGCCCAGGTCGCCCCAGAACGCGTTGTAGACGAGCCAGCCAGCCGGCGCCAGCGCGCCGACGAACACGAGCGGCTTGACGAAGCGGCGGACGATCTGCGTGGAGCTCACGAGGCCAACTCGAGCGTGCCGCCGCCGACGCGGGGCCGGCAGCGCGGAACCATCGCGGGACGAACCAGCGGCACTGTCAGTAGTGCTTCCGCAGGTCCATGCCGGCGTAGAGCGACTGCACCTGATCGGCGTAGCCGTTGAACGGCAGGGTCTTGCGGCGGAAGAACTCGCCGATCCGCCGCTCGGTCTTCTGCGTCCAGCGCGGGTGATCGACGTCCGGATTCACGTTGGCGTAGAAGCCGTACTCGTCGGCGCGCGTCTGCTGCCAGGTGTTCAGCGGCTCGCGCTCCTGGAACTTCACGTTGACGATCGACTTGATGCCCTTGAAGCCGTACTTCCACGGGACGACGAGACGGATCGGCGCGCCGTTCTGGTTCGGCAGCACTTCGCCGTAGAGGCCCACCGCCATCATGGCCAGCGGATGCAGCGCTTCGTCCATGCGCAGCCCCTCGCGGTACGGCCACTGCAGCGCCGGCTCGGTCTGTCCGGGCATCTGCCGCAGGTCGACGAGGGTGAGGAACTGCACGTACTTCGCCTTGGCCGTCGGCTCGAAGCGCTTCACGAAGTCGGCCAGCGGGAAGCCGTTCCACGGGATCACCA
>CADEDM010000107.1 GCA_902826065.1 uncultured Acidobacteriota bacterium
ACGTCCGCGTCCGTCATGATGATGATGCGGTGGTAGCGGAGCTTCTCGATGTCGAAGTCTTCGATGCCGATGCCGCAGCCCAGGGCCGCGATCATGGTCTTGATCTCGTCGGAGCTGAGCATGCGATCCAGGCGCGCGCGCTCGACGTTCAGGATCTTTCCCTTGATCGGCAGGATGGCCTGGAAGCGGCGGTCGCGGCCCTGCTTCGCGGAGCCGCCGGCCGACTCGCCTTCCACGATGTAGATCTCGCTCTGCGCCGGGTCGCGCTCCTGGCAATCGGCCAGCTTGCCTGGCAGTGAGCTGCCGTCGAGGGCTCCCTTGCGGCGCACCAGGTCGCGCGCCTTCCGCGCCGCTTCACGCGCCCGGGCGGCATCGACGACCTTCTGCACGATGCGCTTGGCCGTGCCGGGGTTCTCTTCGAGGAACTGCCCGAGCTTGTCGTTGACGATGGTCTCGACGATGCCCTTGACCTCGGTGTTGCCGAGCTTCGTCTTGGTCTGACCTTCGAACTGCGGCCGCGGGATCTTCACCGAGATCACCGCCACCATGCCCTCGCGGATGTCGTCGCCGCTGATCGAGGCGTCTTTCAGATCCTTCGCGAGGTTGTTCTTCTGCGCGTACGAGTTGACGCTGCGGGTCAGCGCGGCGCGGAAGCCCGAGAGGTGCGTGCCGCCCTCGTGGGTGTTGATGTTGTTCGCGAACGAGAATTCCTGCGGGTTGTAGCCGTCGTTCCACTGCAGCGAGATCTCGGCGTCGATGCCGTCCTTCTCGCCGCGCATGTACATCGGCTTCTCGTGCACCACGCCCTTGTTCTTGTTCAGGTGCTCGACGAAGGAGTTGATGCCGCCGTCGTAGTGGAAGCGGTGATTCTTGCCGTCGCGCTCATCGTCGAGCGTGATCACGATGCCGGCGTTCAGGAAGGCCAGCTCACGCAGCCGTTGCGCCAGCACGTCGAAGCTGAAATCGACGGTCTCGAAGATCTGCTGATCCGGTTTGAACGTGACCTTGGTGCCACGACGCTCGGTGGTGCCCGTCATGGTGAGTTGGCCGGTCGGAGTGCCGCGTTCGAACGCCTGTTGATGGACGTGACCGTCGCGCCAGATCTCGAGGTCGAGGCGAGCCGAGAGCGCATTGACGACGGAGACGCCGACACCATGCAGGCCACCGGAGACCTTGTAGGCGTCGTTCTCGAACTTGCCACCGGCGTGCAGCACCGTCAGCACGACCTCGGCAGCCGAGCGGCCGTCGGGCATCGCGTCGACCGGGATGCCGCGGCCGTTGTCGACCACCGTGACCGACCCATCGAGGTGGATGGTCGTGGTGACCTCGGTGGCATACCCGGCGAGGGCCTCGTCGATCGAGTTGTCGACGATCTCGTAGACGAGATGGTGCAGGCCGGCCGGTCCCGTGGAGCCGATGTACATGGCCGGGCGCTTGCGCACGGCCTCGAGCCCTTCGAGCACCTTGATCTGGTCGGCGCCGTAGTCGCCAGAGTCTTCAGCCGGCCCCTGCGGAACCGGGGCGTCGGGCAACGAGTCGACGGGCGTCACGGGTGGGAACTCAGACTGGGACATCTCCCCTTCGTTTCGAGTCGGTACAGCGGACGGGTCCGCACTCACACGCGCATCGGCATGATGACGTAGGTGTAGTTGTACCCTTCGGCCGCCACAGGCGTCAGCACGGCCTGGCTCACGTCGTCCTTCACGTCGAGCGACACGATCTCGGCATCGACGACGTTCAGGAAGTCGAGCACGTACTGCGCGTTGAAGCAGATGGTGAGGCCGCCGGCGGCGTAGTCGACGGTGATCGGTTCACGAGCTTCGCCGAACTCCGGGCTGCTCGTGGTGACGTCGACCTTGCCCTTGTCGATGATGAACTTCAGCGCCCGCGAGCGCTCGTTCGACAGGATGGCCACGCGCTTCACGGCAGCGGTCAAGCGGTCGCGCTCGAACTCGATGTGCTTGTCGTTGCCCTTCGGGATGACCTTCTCGTAGGCCGGGAACTGGCCGTCGATCATGCGCGACACCAGCAGCCGCGGGCCGATGCGGAAGAACATGTGGTTCTCGCCGCGCTCATACTCGACGTCACGATCGCTGTCGGCGAGCAGTCGGCCCAGTTCGGCCAGCGTCTTGCGCGGCAGAATCGCCTTCAGGTCGTCGCCCTTGCCGCCGGTGCGCGGCGCCGTCGCCAGCGCCAGGCGGTGGCCGTCGGTGGCCACCATGGTCATCGAGTCGCCCTTCACGACGAAGAGCGCGCCGTTCAGGTAGTAGCGGGTGTCTTCCCCGGTGATGGCGAACTGCGTCTTGGAAATCAGCTGACGCAGCGACGCCGAGGCGAGCGAGATGGCGGCGGTCATCTCCGACGTCGGGGGCGTGGGGAAGTCCGCCACCGCCATCGTCGGCATCTTCGACTCGAACCGGTCGGCGGACACGGTGACGTGGTTGCCGTCCTTCGACGAGACGAGCTTGACGTCGCCGTCGGGCAACGAGCGGACGATCTCGTAGAGCTTCTTCGCGGGCAGGGTCACTGACCCCGGCTTCTCGACCGCGGCCTCGCAACTGCTCGACAGCGTGACCTCGATGTCGGTCGCGAGCAGCTTGATCGCGTTGCCGTCGGTGGAGATCAGCACGTTCGCCAGGATGGGAATCGTGTTCTTGCGCTCGACGATCTGCTGGAAGAACTGCAGCTCACGCACAAGGTCGGCCTTCCGGGCGACGAGTTCCATGTTTGCGATGACCTCGAGTGAGGGCCCCGTGGGCCGTACGTTCTCTCTCCAGAACAAAAGAGGAAAGAGTAGATGAAAAAGTATATAGGAATGGCCGTGGAAAACCAAATTCAACGGGCCAGTAATACCTTACAAATCAACAGCTTAGCCTGTTGATTTTTCTGTGGATCGACGGCCGGTGGACGGCGGGTGATTCGGGCCTCGAAACGGCCTCCACAGGCGTCCACAGCCGGCGATTGACGGGGCTGTGGAAAAGCCGGGCTCAGCCCCCGTTACAGGGGGTTTTCATCAACGAAACGCATCGAGGAAGCCGGTGACCAGGGTGTTGAAATCTCCGTTGGTCTTCCGGAGATCCTCGACCTTGCGGATGGAATGAATCACCGTCGAGTGGTGCTTGCCGCCGAACTGTTTGCCGATCTCCGGCAGCGAGGCGTGCGTCAGCATCTTGCACAGGTACATCGCGACCTGGCGCGGCATCGACACCGACTTGGCGTTGTTCTTCGACTTGAGGTCGTGGACCTTCAACTGGTAGTAGTCGGCGACGTACTTCTGGATCTGCTCGAGCGTCACCGCGCGGTCGTCGTGATCGATGACGTTGCGCAGCACCTCCTGCGCCAGTTCGACCGACAGCGTGCGGCCTGACAACGACGCGAACGCAATCAGCCGGATCAGTGAGCCTTCGAGCTCGCGGATGTTCGACTTGATGCGCGACGCGATGTACATCGCCACGTCGTCCGGTAGCGGAATCGCTTCCGCATCGGCTTTTTTCCTGAGAATCGCGACTTTCGTCTCGAGGTTGGGCGGCTGGACGTCGGCGATGAGGCCCCACTCGAACCGCGATCGCAGGCGTTCTTCGAGCCGCGGGATTTCGTGCGGCGGTCGATCGCTGCTGAGGACGATCTGCTTCTGCGCGTCGTAGAGGGCGTTGAACGTGTGGAAGAACTCGTTCTGCGTGCCCTCCTTGCCGGCGACGAACTGGATGTCGTCGACGAGCAGCACGTCCACGGAGCGATAGCGCTCGCGGAACTCGAGGATGCGGTCGTAGCGCACCGCGTTGATCATCTCGTTCATGAAGCGCTCGGACGAGATGTAGGTGAGCCGCAATCCGGCGCCGTGGTGCACGACGTACTGCCCGATGGCGTGCATCAGGTGCGTCTTGCCGAGGCCGACGCCGCCGTAGATGAACAGCGGGTTGTACGACAGCGACGGCGCTTCGGCGACGGCGCGGCAGGCGGCGTGTGCAAACTGGTTCGACGGACCGACGATGAACGAGTCGAACGTGTACTTCGGATTCAGGCCCTGGGCGGTGCTGGCGGGGACGTCAGACACGGGAGCAGGTGCCACCTCATCCGCAGCGCCGCCCGGTGCCGCCGCGACCTCGTCGTCGGCCGCCAGGAACTGGAGGGCGGCGTCGGGACGGTCGACTTCCCGAAGCGCCTCCTCGAGCACCACGGCGTAGTGTTTCGTCAGCCAGTCCTTGAACAGCGGATTCGGCACCCGGACGGTGAGGACGCGGCCGTCGTCGGCCACGAACCCCGTGGGCTTGAACCACGTGAAGTAGCTGTGTCTATTGACTTTAGACTCAACTCTGGCCAGAACCTGGTCCCAGATGTTCAGAGACATACCGGCGGATGCGAGGGGACAGACGGTGGGCGCAGGGTCAATTTCCACAGGGTTTTCCACACCTGTGGAAAACCGCGGAATTTCGAGGGGTGGCCATCGGGAGACGCCGGCGTCCGGCGACGTGACGGAAGACGAGACTCTAGCACGCCGAGAGCCGTGCGACTGACTCGCGAATCAACAAAATCTCTCGGAAAATCCGCCGAATTCGAGTGACACCACAACCTGTGGTGCGTTGACAGTGACGCGCGCAAGCGGCTACACTTCGGGGTTTCCGGATAGAGACGCAGACATGGCCAAAGGTAAGCGTACGTTCCAGCCCAACACCCGCCGCCGCGCCAAGACGCACGGCTTCAGGGTGCGCATGGAGACCAAGAACGGCCGGCTGGTGCTGAAGCGCCGCCGCGCCAAGGGGCGCAAGCGCCTCACCGTCTCCGACGAAGCCTGAGTTCACGAGGGCGCTCATGCCCGCCCGATTTCCACGGTCGGCCCGCCTGCGACGGCGCGGCGAGTTCACCGGGGTCTTCGACCGGGGCACGAAGCGTCATGGTCGGCTGATGACGGTGGTGGCGCTCGCGACGACCGCGTCGGCGCCGCGCATCGGGATCGCCGCCAGCCGCAAGCTCGGCGGGGCCGTCGATCGGAACCGCGCGAAACGACGTCTCAGAGAAGTGTTCCGCCAGGCCGCTGTGACCATCCCCGTCGACGTCGTGGTGATTCCACGGCGGGAAGTGCTCGATGCGCCCTTCGATCTCGTCGCGCAGGAGCTGGCCGGGTTGGTCGACGGGGCCCTTCGCCATGCCCGACGCCCACCGGCTCCCACTGCCACGCCGCGCCGTCCTCGCCGCGCTCAGGGCGTATAAATACTTGATTTCTCCGTGGTTTGCAGGCACCTGTCGCTACGTCCCCAGTTGCGCCGACTACATGGCCGAAGCGGTCGTGCGTCATGGCGTGATGCGGGGCGGCTGGTACGGCCTGCGGCGACTCGCGCGCTGCCATCCGTTCGGCGGCTCGGGTCACGACCCGGTCCCCCACTGCTAAGGTCCAGTCCGGCTCCCATTCATGGAACGTAGAGTTCTGCTCGCCATCAGCCTGTCGTTTCTGGTGCTCTTCGGGTACCAGACCTTCTTCGCGCCCCCGCCCGATCCCACGCAGCCGGGCAGCGGCGCGGCTCCCGCGTCGGCCCCGGCCTCGACCGGCGCCGCGACGCCCGCGCCCGGGGGTACGAATCCCTCTGCGTCGGCGGCTGCGGCAACCGCTGCGCCGGCTGAGGTAGCCCCCGCGGTTCGCGGCGACTCGGCGGAACGCGAGTTCACCATCGAGACCACCACAGTTCGCGCGGTGTTCACGAATCGCGGTGCGCGCCTGAAGCACTGGGTGCTCAAGAGCTACCCTGACGCGACCGGCACGCTGGTCGACCTCGTGCCGGCGGACGTCCCGAACCAGCCGCTGCCGTTCTCCCTTGGCCTGGCCACTCCGGAAGACTCGGCACGCATCAACGACGCGCTCTTCGCGGTGGAGTCGGATCCCCCGGCGACAATCACCGCCACCGACTCCCCGGCGGCGCTCACCTTCGTCTACGAAGCCGCGGACGGCCTGGCGGTGCGCAAGCGTTTCGTGCTCCAGCCGACGGACTACCAGTTCACCGCGCTCATCCAGGCGACGCGCAGTGGCACCGTGGTGAATCCGAAGATCTTCTGGGGACCGGGTCTCGGCGACGAGATCGCCCGCAGCGCCGGGTCGGGCGGATTCTTCTCCGGCAACTACACCTACCCTGCCGCGGCGTTCCTGCATCGCGACGGCAAGATCGAGCGGTGGGCCGGCCCGAAGGCGTCGACCGCCGGCCTCCAGCAGGGCGCGTTCCGCTACGTCGGCGTGACCGACCACTACTTCGTGGCCTCGACGCTCGAGAACACGACCGGCCAGCGGGTCGAGTTCGCGCACCTGCCCGTCACGTCGACCGAGCAGCCCCCGACCTCACGCCAGTTCGTGTCGTTCGCCGTCACGTTCGATCAGGCCCCCGGCGAGCTGCGCTTCTTCCTGGGCCCGAAGCAGTTCGAGGCGCTGAAAGCCGTGAACCCCGAGTTCACGAAGGTCATCGACTTCGGGATGTTCGCCATCCTCGCCGTGCCGCTCCTGGGCGCGCTGCAGTGGGTACACGGCTTCATCGGCAACTACGGCTGGGCGATCATCGTGCTCACGCTGCTGATCAACCTGACGATGGCGCCGCTGCGCCACAAGAGCGTGGTCTCGATGCGGCGGATGCAGGAGATCCAGCCCAAGCTCAAGGCCATCCAGGACCGCTACGCGCACCTGAAGATGACCGATCCGGCGCGCGCCAAGATGAACGAAGAGGTCATGGCGCTCTACAAGGAGACGGGCGCGAATCCGGCCAGCGGCTGCGTGCCGATGCTGCTCACCTTGCCGGTGCTGTTCGCGTTCTATGCCCTGCTGTCGCAGGCCATCGAGATCCGCGGCGCCAACTTCGCCGGGTGGATCACCGATCTCTCGCAGCGCGATCCGTGGTACATCACTCCGCTGCTGATGGGCGCGACGATGTTCTGGCAGCAGCGGATGCAGCCGGGCACCGGCGACCCCGTGCAGCAGAAGGTGCTGATGTTCATGCCGGTCATGTTCACCGCCATGTTCATGCAGGCGCCGAGCGGGCTGGTGATCTACTGGCTGATCAGCAATCTCTGGGCGATCGGCCAGCAGTACTTCACGAACTGGATGATCGGCCCGCCGAAGGCCGTGGCAGCAGGAGGCAAGCGATGAGTACGACCGCGATCGTGGAGTTCGTGCAGGACGTCGTCGACGCGATGGGGCTCGACCTCACCGCGACGATGGAAGAAGAAACCGACGGCCTGCGCATCAATCTCTCCGGCGACGACGGGTCGGTGCTCACGCGGCGTCAGGGCGAGGCGCTGCAGGCGCTGCAGCAGATCGTCGGCGCGGCCTTCCGTACCGATCGCAACGACGATCGCCGGCTGGTGGTCGACTGCAACGGCTACCGCCGCGACAAGGACACCGAGATCCACCAGATGGCGGTGTTCCTGGCCGGCAAGGCCAAGGACAGCGGTCTCGCCCAGGAGATGGGCCCGCTGAACCCCTACGAGCGCCGCATCGTGCACATGGCCGTGGCCGAGGTCCCGACCGTGACGTCGGAGAGCATCGGCGACTCGTTCGAGAAGACCGTCATCATCTCGGTGAAGTAGTCCCGGGGCCGCCGCCCCGGTGTGGACGTCCGTGGAGATCGCCGCCGACACGATCGTGGCCGTGGCGACACCGCCGGGACACGGCGGCGTGGGCGTCGTGCGGCTCAGCGGACCGGAGGCCGCGGCCATCGGCGCCGCACTCACCGGCCACGCGAAGGCGTGGCGCCCTCGCCACGTCACGCGCACCCACGTCACCGCCGGCGCATCGCGTGCCGACGCGCTCGTCACCTTCTTCGCCGCCCCGGCCTCGTACACGGGCGAGGACGTGATCGAGATCGCGGCACACGGCAACCCCGTGCTGCTCGCGAGCGTCGTCGACGGCGCCGTCGCCCTGGGGGCGCGCCTCGCCCGACCCGGTGAGTTCACGCTGCGGGCATTCGTGCACGGCAAGCTCGATCTCGTGCAAGCCGAGGCGGTTCGCGATCTCGTCGACGCGGTGTCACCCGCGCAGGTGCGGACCGCGAGCGGACAACTGGGCGGCGGGCTGTCGAGCGCGATCCAGCGGGTGGCGGAGGAGCTGCGCGGGCTCGAGACGCTGCTCGAGGCGTCGGTGGATTTTCCTGACGAAGGGTATCGCTTCATCGACCCACAGGAAGCGAATGCGCGCGTTGAGAGCGTGGGCAATCGCATGCGCGCGCTCGTCGCCGGCGACGCGCAGGCGGCACTGGTTCGCGACGGCGCAACAGTCGTCGTCGCCGGCGCACCGAACGTGGGGAAGTCGAGCCTCTTCAACGCACTCGTCGGGACCGATCGGGCCATCGTCACGCCGGTGCCAGGGACCACCCGCGATCTCGTCAGCGAGCGCCTGCTCGTCGACGGTCACCTCGTGCGGCTGGTGGACTCCGCGGGTCGGCGCGCCACGAGCGATGTCGTCGAAGCCGAGGGAATTCGGCGCGCGGCGGCAGCGGCGGAGTCGGCCGACGTCGTGCTGCTCGTGCTCGATGGCTCGAGGTTGCTCGACGACGACGATCGCGCGGTGATCGCCGCGGCGGATCGCGCGCGCACCGTGATGGTCGTGAACAAAGCGGACCTGCCGCAGGTGTGGCCAGGCGACGCCCTGGGCGCCAGCATCGAGATCGCGTTCGTGTCGGCGCGGACCGGCGACGGTGTGGCGGCGTTGGCGCGCCGTCTTGCCACGAGGCTCGCGCGCGTGGACACTGGCGGTGAGGATCTGCTGGTCACGAATCGACGGCAGCGCTCGCTGCTGGCCGACGCCCTCGCGTGCGTCGATCACGCGACTGCCGAGGCCGGAGCGCGCGGCGGCTCGCTGCCCGAGGAGTTCCTGATGGCGGACATCCGCGGCGCGCTCGCTGCGCTCGAAGAGGTGACCGGGCGGCGCACGCGCGAGGATGTCCTGGCCGACATCTTCGCCACGTTCTGTATCGGAAAATAGATTGAAATTTAGAATTCAATCTAATTTAGTCATGAACACCGATCGCATCTGATGCGCGACTTCGACGTCATCGTCGTGGGCGGCGGCCATGCCGGCACGGAGGCGGCCTGGGCCGCCGCGAATCTCGGCAGCCAGGTGGGCTTGCTGACGCTGTCGGCCGCCTCGATCGCCACGATGCCGTGCAACCCGGCCGTGGGCGGCACCGCGAAGGGACAACTGGTGCGCGAGATCGATGCGCTCGGCGGACTGATGGGCCAGGCCATCGACGCGACTGGCATCCAGTTCAAGGTGCTGAACCGCAGCCGTGGGCCAGCCGTGTGGGCGCCGCGCGCACAGGCCGACAAGCAGCGCTACGCTCGCTGGGTGCGCGCGCGCGTCGAGACGCATCCTCGGATCGAGGTCATCGAGGGACACGTCGCTCGGCTCGATCTCGCCGGCGCGAATGTCCAAGGCGTCGAACTGCTCGACGGGCGCCGTTTGTATTCCCGCGCCGTCGTTGTGACCACGGGGACGTTCCTGAACGGGCTGGTCCACGTCGGCGACGTGCGCCGGCCCGCAGGCCGCGCTGATGAGCCGCCATCTACGCACCTCGGTGAGCAGCTTCGGGCTCTCGGCTTGCGCGTCGGCCGCCTCAAGACCGGCACGCCGCCGCGGCTCTCGAAGGCGTCAATCGACTTCGAGCGCGCCACGTCCGCCGAACTGTTCCACGTGGAACACGGCGACCATCCGGCGGTCTCCCTGTCGTATCTCACGACCGACGCGCCGGAAAACGCCGTCGTCTGCTGGTCGCTCCACACGAGCTCTGCCAGCCATGGGCTGGTGCGGGCAGAGATCCACCGCTCGCCGCTCTACAACGGGAGCATCCACGGCATCGGCCCACGGTACTGCCCGTCGTTCGAGGACAAGGTGATGCGGTTTCCCGATCGGGACCGCCATCTGCTGCACCTCGAGCCCGAGGGACTCGACGTCGACGAAATCTACGTGAACGGGCTGTCGATGAGCCTTCCCGCAGAGGTCCAGGCGGCGATCGTCAGCAGTCTCCCCGGCCTGGAATCCGCCACGATGCTCCGGCCCGGCTACGCCGTGGAGTACGACTTCGTCCAGCCGACGGAGCTCGACGCCACGCTGGCCTGCCGCAGGTTCGGCGGCCTCTACCTGGCGGGGCAGATCAACGGGACGTCTGGCTACGAGGAAGCCGCCGGCCAGGGACTGATCGCCGGAGCGAACGCGGCGCTGACCAGCGCCGGCCGGGCGCCGTTCGTCGTCGGTCGCGCTGAAGGCTATCTGGGCGTGATGGTCGACGACCTCATTACGCAGGGGTGCCTGGAGCCGTACCGGCTGTTCACGTCGCGCGCGGAGTTCCGCCTGCACCTGCGCGCCGACAATGCGGACCTGCGCCTGACGCCGCGTGGGCGGGAGCTCGGCCTGGTCGACGACGACCGCTGGGCCGCTTTCCAGGATCGGACGGCTCGTCTTGCGGGGAATCGCGACGCCGCGCGTCGGCATCGAGTCACCGCCCCCTCCGGCGCCACTGTCACGGGTGACGAGGCGCTCAAGTGGCAGCAGGTCACGGCGGCCGGCCTCCGCGCGGCCGGTGTGCCTTTGCAGGTCGTCGGCGCCGGGGGATTCGACCTGGCGACGCTGGAGACCGAGATCAAGTACGGCGGCTATCTGCGCCGCCAGGACGCCGAGATTCGACGAGCGCGCGAGGCCGAAAACCGCAGAATTCCCGTGGATTTCGCCTATCGAGGCCTTCCGGGCCTGTCGCGGGAGCTGACCCAGCGCCTCGACGAACTGCGCCCGGCGACGCTGGGCCAGGCCAGCCGGATTCCAGGCATGACCCCCGCTGCCACCGTGCTGCTGCACGCCGTGCTTTCCCGCGGGCGAGGCGAAGCGGATCCGCTACCATCGCCCGCGTGAGCGGCAAGCGACTTCGGGACCGCATCGTGCGGCGCGCCAGGCACATGAGCCTGGAGCTTGCGCCGGGCGTGCTCGAAGGCCTCGAGGCGTACTACCTCGAGCTGGCCCGCTGGAACCGCAAGATCAACCTGACGGCCTTCGAACTCGTCGACGACGGCACCGACGAATCCGTGGATCGGCTCCTCATCGAGCCGGTAGTTGCCGCCAAACACATCCTCGGCGGCGCGAAGTCGCTCCTCGACATCGGATCGGGCGGCGGGTCGCCGGCGATTCCGTTGAAGCTCGCGCGGCCGGACCTAGCGCTCACGATGGTCGAGGTCAAGGTGCGGAAGTCCGTGTTCCTGCGCCAGGTCGCCCGGCTGCTCAAGCTCGAGCGCACGGCGGTGGAGAACGCTCGCTTCGAGGAGTTGCTGGCCCGTCCCGAGCTCCACGAGGCCGCCGACGTCGTGTCGATCCGCGCCGTGAAGCTCGACGTCTCGACGCTCGTCAGCGTGCAGGCCTTCCTCAAGCCTGGCGGTCACCTGCTGAACTTCACGTCGACGCTCGACCCAGGCGAGCCGCCACCGCCGCTCAGATTGCGTGCGGTGCATCCCTTGATTCCTGAAAATCAGAGCCGATTGGCGGTGCTCCAGAAGCAGCGCATCGGCAAACGTTCCACGTGAAACACGGTCGGCCGGCGGCGAACCCGTGTTGCCGAGCCGTCCTCGCCGTTCTTGCTGATTGACCAGCGGATCCGGACGCGTTACCCTACGATTCCACCAACTGCACTAGTTTTCTGGTATATGCCACAAAACGGACGCGTCATCGCTGTCACCAACCAGAAGGGTGGCGTCGGCAAGACCACGACCGCCATCAACCTGGCGGCGGGCCTGGCCCTGGCCGGCCACTCCACGCTGCTGGTGGACCTCGATCCGCAAGGCAATACCACCAGCGGACTTGGCTTGAAGCAGCGCGCCGCCGACGTGCGCACTATCTACCACGCACTCACCACGGACCCGATGGGCCCGCCCGCGTCGTACGTGATGTCGACCGGCGTCGACAACCTGGCGTTGGTCCCGGCGACGCGCGATCTGACCGGCGCGGAGATCGAGCTGATCTCGATGCCGGATCGCGAACGTCGCCTGAAAGACCTCGTGGACGGGTTGCGCGATCGCTTCGCGTACATCGTCATCGACTGCCCGCCGTCGCTCGGCCTGCTCACGTTGAACGGGCTGGTGGCCGCCGACAGCGTGCTGATTCCGCTGCACTGCGAGTACTTCGCGCTCGAGGGGCTCGCCGATCTCGTCGGCACGATGCGCCGCGTGCGCGGCGCCTTCAATCCGACGCTGGACATCGAAGGCGTGCTGCTCACGATGTACGACGAGCGCACGAATCTCGGCCAGCAGGTGGCGCGCGACGTTCGCGACTTCTTCAAGGAGAAGGTGTTCAGCACCGTCATCCCGCGTAACGTGCGACTTGGCGAGGCGCCGAGCCACGGCGTGCCCGGCGTGGTCTACGACTCGCGATCGCGCGGCGCCGAGGCGTATTTCGCCCTGGTGCGCGAGGTGATCGCGCGCACCGAACGTCCGACCGCGGCCTGACGCGCGTCACCGGAGAGTTGTGATGGAGAAACGTCCCGCCCTGGGCAAGGGCCTCAGCGCGCTCATTCCCGACGTCCCGCTGGCGACGCCGTCGCGTGCGCCCCTCGAAGTCGACGTCGACGCGCTCGAACCCAGCGAGTTCCAGCCGCGCCTGCACATGGACGACGGCGCCCTCGACGAGCTCGCGCGATCGATCACCGCCAACGGCGTGATCCAGCCGGTGGTCGTGCGGCGCGTCGGCCCCGAGCGCTATCAGATCATCGCCGGCGAACGCCGCTGGCGGGCGGCGCAGCGCGCCGGGCTCACCAAGGTGCCGGTCGTCGTGAAGGACACGTCGGCGGTGAATCGCGCCCAGCTCCTCGAGTGGGCGCTGATCGAGAACCTGCAGCGCGAGAACCTGAATCCGATCGAAGAGGCCACGGCCTACCAGCGCCTCGCACACGAATTCAGCCTCACGCACGACGAGATCGCGCAACGCGTCGGCAAGGATCGATCGAGCGTCGCGAACACGATCCGCCTGCTCAAGCTGCCGGCCGAAGTGCGCAACGAGGTCGGCCGCGCGCTGTCGATGGGACACGCCCGCGCGCTGGTGGCTCTGCCCAGTGAGAACGACCAGCGGCGGCTGGCCCGCGAGGTGATCGCGCGCGCGCTGTCGGTGCGCGAGACCGAGTCGCTCGTGAAGCGCGCGCTCGAACCGCAGACACGATCGGCGCCGGCGCCGAAGCAGAAGGACGCCGACACACGCGCCGCGGAAGAGCAGTTGCACCGCGCTCTCGGCTCGCGCGTCGAGATCGTCCGTCGCGGCAAGGGCGGCCATCTCGCGATCGCCTTCGCCAGCGAAGAGGAACTGCAGCGCCTCTTCGATCAGCTCGTGCACGAAGACCGCTGAGCGCTCCCGCCTCCGCCGCCGCGGGCGTTACAATCGCGGCATGACGACTGGACAAAAGCGGCTGACCGAGATGGTCAGCTGCGCTGGTTGAGCGAGCAAACTCGCCGCCGGCGAGCTCGCTCACGTGTTGAGCGACATTCCTCCGCAGACCGATCCCCGTGTCCTGGTCGACTTCAGGACGGCGGACGATGCCGGTGTGTTCGCGTGGGAAGCGGGCCCGGCGCTCGTCCAGACCGTCGACTTCTTCACGCCGATCGTCGACGACCCGTATCTCTATGGCCAGATCGCGGCGGCCAACTCCATCAGTGACGTCTACGCGATGGGCGGCCGTCCGCTGACGGCCCTGGCCATCGCCGCATTTCCTGAAACCGGACTCGACACCGAGACGATCCGGCAGATCTTCCGCGGCGGGTTCGACGTGTTGACGGCGGCAGGCGTGGCGCTGCTGGGCGGACACACGGTGCGCGATCGCGAGATCAAGTTCGGCTACGCCGTGACCGGCGCCGTCGACCCGGCGCGGATGTGGACCAACGCCGGCGCGCAACCCGGCGACGCGCTGTTCCTCACCAAGTCCATCGGCACCGGCATCGTCGGGACGGCCATCAAGTTCGCGCGGGCGCCCCAGCCGCTGGTCGACCAGGCGGTCGCGTCGATGCGGACCCTGAACAAGGCGGCCGCCGAGGCCGTGCGGGACCTCGAGGTACACGGCTGCACCGACATCACCGGCTTCGGTCTCATCGGCCATACGGTCGAGATGGCGACGGCCAGCGGCGTGACGGTGGAACTCGACGCGGCGGCCGTGCCGCTCTTCCACGGCGTCCGCGACATGGCCGCCGCCAACCGCTCGGGTGGGCTGGCCAGCAATGAGGCGCATTTCGCGAGCCGCGTCGGCTTCGAGTCGCCGGAGGCGTCAGCGCTGGCCGACCTCTTCTACGACCCGCAGACCTCCGGAGGGCTGTTGTTGGCGGTGCCAGCCGCTGGCGCTGCCGCCGTCACCGAGCGACTGCTGGCCGCGGGCGTCGTGGCCCCCCAGGTTGGCCGGGTCGTCGCGCAAACAGACCGGGCCGTCAGAATTAGGTGATTACCCAGAAACTTTCTCGATGACCGTCGAGGCGTCCGCACGCGTCGCCTGCCACCTTGTTGGGACATCCATGACAATGGTATAAAAGAGCGTTTTGGCCCGCGTCCTGCGGGCCCATCGGAGGCACATCCGTGATTCCGGACCTGTCGGTCCTTTGGGTCATTGCGCTCTTGCTGCTCTGCGTGTTCGTCGTGAACACGTTGATCTTCAAGCCCATCCTCCAGGTGTCCGATGCCCGTGCCCGGGCTGTTCGCGACGCGCGCGAACTGGCGGCCTCCGCCGCGCAGAAGGCTACCGACGCCTCGCAGCAGTTCGACCGCACGATGACCGCCGCCCGCGCCGACGTCTACAAGCAGATGGACGACGCGCGACGTAGTGCACTCGACAAACGGGCGGCCGTGATGGCCGACACCAAACGCGAAGCCGAAGCAGCGCTGACCGATGCGGTCGGCCGTCTCAGCTCCCAGGCCGCCGCCGCCCGCGCGGCGCTCGAAACCGAGGCCAACACCCTTGCCGGCGATATCGTCACCCGGGTGCTCGGCCGCACCGCCTGATCCCATCATGACCGCAGCCGCCATTCGCTCTGCCAACCGCGCGCGCCGGGCTTGTGAATTAAGGCGCAAGCTCGCCGCGTCGCTCGTGGTGCTGGCCGCCGTGGCGTTCGTGGCGACACGCGGCGTCGCGGCGCAGGCTGCCGAAACGCACGCCCAGCCAGCGGCCGATACGCATGCGCAGCCGGCCGCCGACGCGCACGGCCAACCCACGGACGGCGCCGCCGAACACGGCGAGGCCGCGGGCCACGGTGGTGGCCTCGCCGGCCTGATGTGGCCGATCGCCAACTTCATCGTCCTTGCCGGCGGCCTCTATTACTTCCTGCGCGCCCCGCTGGCCGAGTACCTGGCCGGACGCTCCTCGCAGATCCGCAAGGACCTGGTCGAGGCCGCGCAGTTGAGCCAGTCGGCGACGGCGCAACTCGCCGACGTCGACCGGAAGTTGAAGGCGCTGCCGGGTGAACTCGATGCGCTGCGCACGCGCGGCGCCGAAGAGATCGCCGCCGAAGAAGACCGCATCGCCAGTGCCGCCGCCGCTGATCGCGCACGCCTGCTGACGCAGACCAAGCGCGAAATCGACGTGCGCCTCCAGAACGCGCAGCGCGAGCTGAGCGAGCACGCGGCCACGCTGGCGCTGCAGCTCGCCGAACAGCGCCTGGCGAAGGACATGACGCCCGCCGATCACACGCGGCTCGTCGATCGCTACGTGCAGCAGGTGAAGGAAGGCTAGCCCATGTCCACCCGCACCGCGGCCACCCGCTACGCCAAAGCCCTGCTCGACGTCGCCGGCAACGACGCCGCCGCGCTCGAACGCGATCTCACGGCCTTCGCCGGACTGCTCGGCTCGAACGCCGAACTCCAGCAGGCGCTGCTCTCGCCGTCGGTGCCGGCCAGCGGCAAGCGCGGCATCGTCACCGCCGTGGCCGGCAAGCTGAACATGGCCGCCTCGGGCGTCAAGCTGCTGCAGCTCCTCGCCGAGCGCGACCGCCTCGGCCTGGTGGACGAACTGCTCGCGGTCTACCGCGAGCGGCTGCTCGACCGCCAGAAGATCGTGAAGGCGCACGTGACGTCGGCGGCGCCGCTGTCGCCCGACGCGCTGAAGGCCATCGAAGCACGGCTTGGTGCGGTCACCGGTAAGAACGTCTCGATCGACACCGCCGTCGACGCCAGCCTCATCGGCGGCGTCGTCGCCAGGGTGGGCAGCACGGTGTACGACGGCAGCGTGAAGACGCAGCTCGAGAAGCTGCGCAAACAGTTGGTAGGTCAGGCCTAGCCGCTAGCCCCTCGCCGCTAGCCGCTGTTCGAGCGACAGACTATGGACATCAGAGCAGACGAAATCTCCAAGATCATCCGCGACCAGATCGGCGGCTTCGCCGTCGACGTGGACGTCGCGGAAGTGGGCACGGTCATCAGCCTCGGCGACGGCATCGCCCGCGTGCACGGCTGCGAGCGCGCCATGGCCGGCGAGATGCTCGAGTTCCCGCACGGCGTCTACGGCATCGCGCTCAACCTCGAAGAGGACAGCGTCGGCGCCGTGCTGCTCGGCGAATACCTCGCCATCAAGGAAGGCGACCCGGTGAAGCGCACCGGCCGCATCATCTCGGTGCCGGTGGGCGAGGAGATGCTGGGCCGCGTCGTCAACGCGCTCGGTCAGCCGATCGACGGCAAGGGCCCGATCAACACCACGCAGTTCGCGCCGATCGAGAAGCTGGCGCCCGGCGTCGTCGACCGGCAGTCGGTGCGCGAGCCGATGCAGACCGGCCTCAAGGCCATCGACGGCATGGTGCCGATCGGCCGCGGACAGCGCGAGCTGATCATCGGCGACCGCCAGACCGGCAAGACCGCCGTCGCCATCG
>CADEDM010000108.1 GCA_902826065.1 uncultured Acidobacteriota bacterium
AAGGCCGCCCCGAAGAAAGCGGCTCCCGCCCGCGCCGCGGCGCCCGCCCCGCCCCCACCAGCCGCGAAGGCGGCCGCGCCGAAAGCCCCTGCCGCCCCGAAGAAGCCGGCGCGCACGGCACCCGGCCTCAACCGGGAACGGCGCACCGTGGGCGAGACCCCGACGCCCTCGGCACCGTCGACGCTGAATCCCAACCGGCACGCCAGCTCGGCATCCAGCGGGTCCGACGAACTACGCGTGAAGCTCGCCTCGCACACCGGCACCGGCCCGGCCATCACCGCGGGTGACGTGGACGCGAACTGGGCCGACGCCGAGACCGTGGGCGACGAGGCCCCGGGCGGCGACAACCCCACGCCCGACCAGGACGTGGTCGATGAGATCGGCCGCGCCCTGGGCATCGAGTACGACGACGACGAGGAACTGCAGGGCGGCGAGGAGATTGCCGCGCGCGATCACGATCGCTGGGAGCTGGATCCGGCGTCGTCGGACGATTTCGACGAGCGGTGAGCCGCGCGGCGAAACCGGCGGCGGGCCGCTAGCCCTTGGCCGCCGCCTTGTCCCTGACCAGCTCCAGCACCTGCTCGACCACGTCCGCGATCGGCAACCCCGTGGTGTCGATGTAGATGGCATCCGCGGCTCTGATGAGCGGCGCGACGCTGCGCGTCGAGTCTGACTTGTCGCGGGCGGCGAGGTCTTCGGCGACGTGCGCCACGTCACTGGTGCGGCTGCTGGTGTGCGCCGGGTCGGCGGCGCGACGGCGGGCCCGCTCTTCCGGAGACGCGTCGAGATAGATCTTCACGTCGGCCTGCGGGAACACGACCGTGCCGATGTCGCGCCCTTCCATCACCACACCGCCGCCGGCGCCGAGCGTGCGCTGGCGGGCGACGAGGACGTCGCGCACCGCCGGGTTGCGCGCGACCAGCGTCGCGGCGCGGTCCATCTCCGGGGTGCGGATGGCGTGGGTGACGTCGTGTCCGTCGATGCGCACGACGCCGTCGGCGAGATCGAACGCGGCGGCGGCGGCCACGGCAGCCACGGCATCGAGCGCGTCCAGCGCGACACCGCGATCCAGTGCCCGCCACGCCACCGCGCGATACATGGCGCCGGTGTCGACGTGCCGATAGCCCAGCGCCCGCGCTGCCGTGCGCGCCACGGTGCCCTTCCCCGCCCCCGAGGGCCCGTCGACGGCGATCACGAGGCGCGCCACAAACGGCCAGTGTAACATGCGGGTCCGTGGTGAACTTCCGTGTGCAACGCGCGATTCTCGTCGCGATCGTCGCCGCCGTGCTGGTGCGCGCGCTGCTGCCGTACCTCGATGCCGGCGCCTTCATCGTGCGCGCGGCGGGCCTCAGCGTTGGGGTGTCCGGACGCCTCGCCAGCGCTCGCGCGTACGCCACCACCCGCCGCGACCTCGCGCCGATCGCCACGCGCCATGGCGCGGTGCCGGCGCGGCTGTATCAGCCCTCGTCGTTCTCGCGCACGGTGCTGCTCGTGCCCGGCGTGCACATGGACGGCATCGACGAAACCCGTCTCGTCGGCATGGCCGAGGACCTCGCCGAGACCGGCTACGCCGTGGTCACCGTGGCGCCGCCCGATCTGCGCCGGTTTCAGATCACGCCGGCCAACACCGACGTCATCGAAGACGCGGCGCGGTGGATCGCGGCGCAGTCCGATCTCGCGCCCGATGGCCGCGTCGGCATGGTCGGCATCAGCTTCTCGGGCGGACTCTCGATCGTCGCCGCCGGACGGGACGCCTTGCGCGATCGCGTGGCGTTCGTCATGTCGTTCGGTGGCCACGGCGACCTGGGGCGGGTGATGCACTACCTCACCACCGGACAGACGCCTGCGCTGCCCGCCGATCCCACTGCCGGCGGCGTCGTCGCCGGAGCCGGGTCGATGCACATCCTGCCGCCGCACGACTACGGCGTCACCGTCGTGCTGCTCACGTTCGCCGATCACGTCGTCCCGGCCGAGCAGGTCGCGCCCCTGCGTGCGGCGATCCTGGTCTACCTGACGGCGTCGTCGTTGACGCTGGTCGACATGACGCGCGCCAACGCCGAGTTCGCGCGGGCCCGCACCGTCGGCGATGGCCTCCCCGAGCCGTCGCGCACCATGATGCGCCACGTCAACGATCGCGCCGTCGACACGCTGGGGCCGCTGCTGGCGAGGGTGGTCGACGGCATCACCGCGCATCCGGACGTGCGGGCGATGTCGCCCGAGCAGGTGCCGCCGCCAGCGGCGCCGGTGTTCCTGCTGCACGGCAGCGAGGACACGGTGATTCCGCCGATCGAGACGGTGATGCTGGCGACGCACCTGCGCGCCCACACGCGCGTCACCGGGCTGCTGAGCGGCCTCATCACCCACGCGGAGGTCGACAAGTCCGCGGCCCTCGGCGACGTCTGGGCGCTCACCCGCTTCTGGCGCGCGCTCATGAGCAGCTGAGGCCGGCCCGCTGCCGTCGACGACTCGAGACCCATGCCGACACGCCCTGCACGTCCTGCTCGCCCACGTCCCCGCCGCACCGCTGCGCCGTCGCGAGCGCGAACGCGGCCGCCCGTCCCCGCCGCGACGGACGACGGCGGCGCCATCCGCCTGCAGAAACTGCTCTCGGCAGCCGGTATCGCCTCGCGGCGCGCCGCCGAAGCGCTCATCAGCGAGGGTCGGGTCACGGTGAACGGCCGCGTCGTCGACACCCTCGGCGCCAAGGCGACGCCCGGCGTCGACGACGTGCGGGTCGACGACCGACGCGTGAAAGGGGCGCCGCAGGCCCGTTACATCATGCTGAACAAGCCGCGAGGCTTCGTCACCACGCGCCACGACCCGCAACGCCGGCGTACGGTACTCGACCTCCTCGTCGGCGTCCGCGACTACATCTACCCCGTCGGACGGCTGGATTACGACACCGAGGGCCTGCTGCTGCTGACGAGCGACGGGGATCTGGCGGCGCGGCTGACCCACCCGCGTCACGAGGTACCGCGCGTCTATGAAGCGATCGTCACGGGTGTGCCCGACGACGAGGTCATCGACATCCTGCGCCGCGGGGTGTATCTCGAAGGACGGCGCACGCAGGAAGCCGGAGTCACGCGCGGCCCAACCGTCTACGCCGGCAGGACGCCGACCACCAAGCTCGTGCTGACCCTGTTCGAAGGCCGCAACCGGCAGGTGCGCGAGATGTGCGCGCAGGTCGGCCATCCCGTGCGCTCGCTGCAGCGCGTTCGCTACGGCTCGCTGACGCTGCGCGGTCTGCCGCTGGGCGCATGGCGCGATCTCTCGCCGGCGGAAGTCGAGGCCCTGCGCGCCTCGACGCGGTGAGGCGCGACGCTAGCGCTCTTCGTCGCCGGGCGCGAGCATCTGCAGATCCTCCTCGTCGAGGGGCAGCATCTCGTCGGTCACCGGCTTCTCCATCAGCAGCGCGGGCGGATCGAACCCGAGCGCCTGCACCATGTCCTCCATCTTCGGGAGGTCGGTGAGATCCTTCAGGCCGAAGCGGATGAGGAATTCCTTCGTCGTGCCGTAGAGGAACGGCCGGCCGACGACGTTGCGACGGCCGACGATCTTGATCAGGTGCCGCTCGAGCAGCGTCGACAGCACTCCGGACGCGTTGACGCCGCGGATCTCGTTGACCTCGGCGGCCGTGACCGGCTGACGGTAGGCGATGACCGACAGCGTCTCGAGAGCCGCCACCGACAGCTTCTGCGTGCTGCGCTCGTGGAACAGCCGTCGCACCCAGTCGTGCAGTTCGGGCCGTGTCGTGATCTGGTAGCCGCCAGCGACCTGCGCCAGATGCAAGCCGCCGGGCTGCTCGTAGCGGGTCGCGAGGCTCACGAGCGCCGCCTGGACGTCCTCCGCGGGCTCGTCGGCAAGCAACTTGAACAGCATCTTCGGCGTCAGCGGCTCGGGCGACGCGAAGACCAGGGCCTCCACGATCGCCTCGAGCTGGGAGCGATCCATCGCCGGCCGCGGCGCCTCGAGCGTCGCCTCGGCCTCCGCTGCGGTGTCGCCCGTGGCGGTCGGCTCGGGGTCCGGCCCGGTCTCATCGGGTCGTTCGTCGGTCATGCCTCGTCCTCACGCTCGGTGGACTCGTCGGCGGCCGCGGGGTCGTCGAACCGCACGCCCGACGGCGGCGGCACGCCCTCGGCCGGGGCGGTGTGATGCAGCTTGTATTCGTCTTCGGGATCGTGAATCGGGTGCGGCGCATCGGCCGGGCGGGCGCGGCGATACACGCGAATCGCGCCGCCGCCCTGCTGGAAGGCGCGGACCAGCTTCAGGCGGATCATCTCGAGCATCGCCAGGAACGTCACGATCAGGTCGGCGCGCGTCGCGACGTCGTCGAAGAGGTCCTCGAAGCCGCATGCCTCGGTGCCGGACAGCCGTTCGAGCAGCTGCTCGATACGCCGTTCGATCGAGATCTGCTCCGGCGGCAGCGGCACCATCGGCTGCGCCTTCGCGCGCTCCAGCACGCGGCGGAACGCCGCCAGCAGGCCGAACAGGTCGACGTCGAGCTCCGGTTCGACGTCCTCGCCGGCGATGGCCTCGACGCGGGCATCGGGACGCGTCCACTGCGCGTTGCGCAGCGTCTCGCGCTCGTGCAGCAGCTCGGCGGCCGCCTTGAACCGCTGGTGATCGAGCAGGCGCTGCACCAGCGCGTCGCGCGGGTCGATCTCCTCGCCGGCGTCCTCCTCGGCCGTGGGCGGCCGCGGCAGCAGTTGCCGGCTCTTGATGTGAATCAGCGTCGCCGCCGTCACCAGGAACTCGCTGGCGACGTCGAGGTTCAGTTCCTGCATCAACTCGAGATAGGCGAGGTACTGCTCGGTGATGAGCGCGATCGGGATGTCGTAGATGCTGACCTCGTTCTTCTTGATGAGGTGCAGCAACAGGTCGAGCGGGCCCTCGAACTGCTCGAGGCGCAGCGGGATCGACTCGAGCTGCGACTCGAAGTCGGACGGCCGCGAGGTCTCGTCAGTAGACAAGCTTCACCGCGTCGCGCACGCGCGTCATGGTCTCGATGGCCTGCGCCCGGGCCTTCTTCGACCCTTCCATCACCAGCTCGCGCACGTAGCCGGGACGGGCCAGCACCTCGGCGCGGCGCTGCCGGATCGGCTCGAGCACGGCGTTGACGGCCGTGGCCAGCTTCGTCTTCACCTCGACGTCGCCGACGCGGCCCTCGCGGTAACGCGTCTTCAGGTCCTCCACTTCCTCGAGATTGCGGTTGAAGGCGTCGTGATAGAGGAACACCGGGTTGCCTTCGACGGTACCGGGGATGTCCGCCCGCACCCGCTTCGGGTCGGTGTACATCTGTCGCACCTTCTTCACGACGGTCGCGGCGTCGTCGGAGAGGTCGATGGTGTTCCCGTAGCTCTTGCTCATCTTGCGGTTGTCGAGGCCGGGCAGCCGCGGCGTCGGCGTGAGCATCGCCGCCGGCTCCACGAGCACGTCGCCGTAGACGTTATTGAACCGGCGCACCACCTCACGCGACAGCTCGAGGTGCGGCACCTGGTCGTCACCCACGGGCACCACGTTGGCGTCGTAGATGGTGACGTCGGCCGTCTGCAGCAGCGGATAGCCGAGGAAGCCGATGCTGCTCAGATCGCGATCGGAGAGCTGCTCGGCGATCTCCTTGTAGGTGGGCACCCGCTCGAGCCACGGGATCGGCGTCACCATCTGCAGCAGCAGGTACAGCTCGGCGTGCTCGGGCACCAGCGACTGCACGAAGATGGTGCTGCGCTCGGGATCGATCCCGCAGCCGATCCAGTCGGCGACGTTGTCGAGCGCGTGGCCGACGATCTCCGTGGTGTCGTTGAAGTGGCTGGTCAGCGCGTGCCAGTCGGCGACGAAGTAGTAGCAGTCGTAGTCGCGCTGCAGCGCGACCCAGTTGTCGAGCGCCCCGACCAGATGGCCGAGGTGCAGGCGTCCCGTCGGGCGCATGCCCGACACCACTCGCTTCTTCGTCACGGTCGCCAACCTGCCGGATGCCGGAGCGGCCTGCCGGCCCGCAGCGCGGGCGGCCGCCGTCGCACGGGCCCCCACGGCCCGCCAAAGCGCTCAAGCGTACCACAGGCCGGTCGGGCCGACCGCGGCGATCAGGCGCGCGGACCGCTGCGCGCGAAGTGCGTGAGCACCGCGTCGGCGCAGCGCTCGCCGACGACCGGCACGAGGTCTTCACGCGTCGCGCGCCGCACGCCGGTGAGGCTGCCGAAGCGCGTCAGCAGTGCGCGCCGGCGGCGCGGCCCGACGCCCGGAATGACGTCGAGTTCCGATCGCAGATCGCGCATCCGCCGGGCCTGGCGGTGGAAGGTGACCGCGAAGCGATGCGCCTCGTCGCGGATCTGCTGCAACAGCCGCAGCGCCGGACTGCTCGGCGCGAACGCCACCGGCACGGCGCTGTCGCGCGTGACCACGAGCTCTTCACGCTTGGCGAGGCCGACGGCGACGAGATTGGCGAGACCGAGCCGCTCGAGCGCGCCATAGGCGGCATCGAGCTGACCGCGGCCGCCGTCGATGACCAGCAGATCGGGGAACGGCCCGCCGGCCTCGACCACGCGCGCGAAGCGGCGCTGCACGACCTGCGCCATGGCCGCGAAGTCGTCAAGAAACCTGGAGGGACCGGGGACCGGGGACTGCGGACCAGGAAGAGCGCTTGCGCTGTCGCTCTCGGCGGCGTCAGCGGGTGGCTCGGTGTTCTTCCCCGGTCCCCGGTCCCTGGTCCCCGGTCCCTGCCTGATCCGGTACTTGCGGTACTCCCCCTTCGCCATCCGGCCGTCCTCGCACACGACGACGGACGCCACCGTCTCCGCGCCCTGCAGGGTGGAGATGTCGATGCACTCGATGCGGCGCGGCAGCCCCGGCAGGTGGAGGGCGTCACGCAGGCCCTCGAGCGCCGGGGTGCGCGAGTCCGTGCCACCGGTTCTGGCCCGGGCGGCGACCTCGGCGTTGCGCACCGCGAGGTCGACGAGGCGCCGCCGATCCCCGCGCTGGGGCACGCCGATCTTCACGCGCCGGTTGGCCTTCGACGACAGCCACGCCTCGAGCACGTCCAGATCGTCCGGCGCGACCGGCAGATCGATCTCGCGTGGCGGGTCCTGCTCTTCGTAGAACTGCTGCACCGCGGCCGAGATCAGCGCGTCCGGACCCTCGCCCGCCGCCGACGCCCCGGACTGCAGGGTGATGCGCTCGACGACCCGCCCGCGGCGGACCTGGAACACCTGGATCACCGCCGACTCCGCGCCGGTCGCGACGCCGAAGACATCGCGATCGCCGAACGCCGTCGTCGCCATCTTCTGCTGACGGGCGCCCACGGCCTGCACGACACGCATCGCATCGCGATGGTGCGCCGCTTCCTCGAATCGCTCCGCGCCCGCGGCCTCGCGCATCCGGCCGTCGAGATCGCGCGCCAGTTCGTCGACGCGGCCCTCGAGCAGCAGCCGCATGTCCTCGACGGCGCGGCCGTACTGCTCCGGTGAGCAGATCGCCGCGACACACGGCGCCAGGCATCGCTTGATGTCGTACTCGAGGCACGGCCGCGGGCGCAGGCCGGTGATCACCTCGTTGCACGAGCGCAGGCCGAACAGCTTGTGGCTCAGCGTGATCGTGCGCCGCGCCAGCGTGGCCGGCAGGAACGGCCCGGCGTAGAGGTCGCCGTCCTTCGCCACCTGACGCGCGACCAGCACGCGCGGGAACGCCTCGCTCAACGTGAGCCGGAGATACGGATAGTTCTTGTCGTCACGCAGCAGGATGTTGTATTTCGGCGTCCGCTGCTTGATCAGGTTGTTCTCGAGCGCCAGCGCCTCGACCACCGAGTCGGTGACGATGACGTCGAGCGACGTCACCTCGTCGAGCAGGGCGTCGGTCTTCGGGCCCGAGCCGCGGGCGCCGAGGTAGCTGCGCACGCGATCGCGCAGCGCCCGCGCCTTGCCGACGTAGATCGTGTCGCCAGCGGCGTTGCCGTACAAGTACACGCCCGGTTGCTCGGGCAGGCGCGCGATCTGATCCCGGAGATCCTGGATGGCCATGGGTGTGCGCCCCCGCCGGCCGTTCTGGCCGGGGAAATGTGTTGCGCCGGGGCGCGGCAGGACACTACCCTTCCCATTCTAGCAATGACCTTCACGGGATTCATCGGCGCAGCCAGCATGTTCCCGCTGCGCCTGATCATCAACGTCAGCGTCGCGCTCGGCATCCACCCCAACGTCCTCACGCTGATCGGCGTGATCGTCAACGTCGCCGCCGCGTGGGCGCTGGCCCTCGACCGGTTCGTGCTGGCTGGCGTGATTATGATCTGCGCCAACATCTTCGACTTCATCGACGGCAAGGTCGCGCACATCACGGGCAAACAGTCGGAGTTCGGGGCCTTCTGGGACTCGACGCTCGACCGGTTCTCCGACCTGGCGCTGTTCACCGGGCTCATCTGGCTCTACGCCAACCTCGATCGCAAGGGCTACGTGCTGGTGGCGACCTCGGCGCTGATCTTCTCGATCATGACCAGCTACGCCCGGGCACGTGCCGAGAGCCTGATCGAGAAGTGCAAGGTTGGCTTCATGGAGCGGCCGGAACGCATCGTGCTGTTCATGATCGGCGCCTTCACCGACCGGATGGCCGGCGTGCTGTGGGTGATCCTGACGCTGGCCGTCATCACCGTCGCCAACCGCATCTACTACACCTACCTGGCGCTGAACCGCCTGCCGATGCCGTCGACCGACGGCGTCGTGGGCACGTTCTGGCGGTTCTTCTTCTGGCGTGACGAGCGGGCGACCGTGGCCTACGACATCTGGGTGGTCGTGATCCTGGCCTTCGTGTGGCTCACCCCGCCCGACTGGCTGCGCGATCCGACCGCCAGCGGCCTGGGCCTGCTCGGGTTCCTGATCCGCTAGCCGTTCACGGTCGATTCAAGCGCCGCCGGTTTCCGCCGATTCACCGCGCGATGAGCGCCATTGGTGTCGCCGGCCTCGGCGCGGTCGCCGCGCTGGCGGTGGGCGTGTCAGTGGCGTGGCTGCGCCAGCGGCTCGACCGTCAGGCCGAAGCCGCGCGCGCCAGCGAGGAGCGCTACCGGCAGCTCTTCACGCGCAGTCTCGCCGGCGTCTACCAGAGCACGCTCGACGGCCGGCTCCTCGACTGCAACGACGCCCTGGCGCGCATGCTCGGGTACAGCGACCGCGACGCCGTGCTGGCGCTCGCGGCGTCGGAACTCTACGCCGCGCCCGACGACCGCGCCCGCTGGACGGCGGCCCTGCTGGCCGAACGGGCGTTGCCGCAGTACGAGCACCAGTTGAAGCGCCGCGACGGCCGGCTGCTCTGGGTGATCGAGAGCGCGTCGCTCATCGATGGCGCCGATGGCGCTCAGCCGCTGATCGAAGGCACGATCGTCGACATCACCGCCCGCCGCGACGCCGAACGGCGCCTGGCGGAGACGACGTCCACGCTGGCGGCGAGCCTCGAGCGGTATCGCACGCTGGTCGAGACCACCAACGCCGTGCCGTGGGAAATCGACGCGACGACGCGCGCGGTGTCGTATCTCTCTCCGCAGGCCGACCGGCTCTTCGGCTACGACGTCGCGGCCACGACCGGGCGGCCGTTCCGCTGGGAAGTCCTGCACGACGACGACCGCGAGCGGGTGCAGCGCCAGGTGGCTTCGCTCGTGGCCGGGCCGGCGGGCAGCCATCTGGAGACCGAGTACCGGCTCAAGACGCGCGACGGCACGGCCCTGGTGCGCTCGGTGATCGCCTCGGCGGCGGCCGCGGGCGGCGGCGTGACCCTGCGCGGCATCACCTTCGACATCACGGCGCAGCGGCAGCTCGAGCTCGATCTGCAGCAGGCGCAGAAGCTCGAGTCGATCGGCCGCCTGGCGGCCGGCATCGCGCACGAGATCAACACGCCGGTGCAGTTCGTCAACGACAGCCTGCATTTCGTGCGCGACGGCGTCGGCGGCCTGCAGGCGCTGCTCGCCGCCTATCGCCGCGTGCTCGAGGCCGACGGCCCGGAGGCCGTCGCCGCCGCCCGCGCCGCCGCCCGGCGCGCCGACGACGAGACCGATGGCGCCTACCTGCTCGAGCAGGTGCCGGAGGCCATCGCCCTGTCGCTCGACGGCCTCGAGCGGGTGACGCGCATCGTCCGCTCGATGAAGGAGTTCGCGCACCCCGACGGCAGCTCGATGACGAGCGTCGATCTCAACCGCGCCGTCGAGAGCACGCTCACCGTGGCGCGCCACGAGTATCGCTACGTCGCCGACGTCGTCACCGACTTCGAGCCGCTGCCGCCGGTGACGTGCCACGCCGGCGAGGTCAACCAGGCCATCCTCAACATCCTCGTCAACGCCGCGCATGCCATCGCCGATCGCGTGCGCGGCACCGGCGCCCGCGGCCGGATCACGGTGCGCACGCGCCGCGAGGACGGCCAGGTGCGGGTGTCGATCACCGACACCGGCGGCGGCATCCCCGAGGCCCTGGGCGCCCGGGTCTTCGAGCCGTTCTTCACGACCAAGGGTGTGGGCCGCGGCTCCGGGCAGGGCCTCGCGATTGCCCGCGCCGTCGTGGTCGACAAGCACGGCGGGGATCTGCGTTTCGAGACGACGCCGGGTGAAGGCACCACGTTCCACCTGCGGCTGCCGGTGGCGGGGCGGGCGGCGGCGGCCGCGTAGGCCGCCGCGTCAGGCGGTCAATTCCAGACAGCTTTGCGCTGATCAGACGCGGTCACGAGGCTTTCCGCTTCTTGGCCACGGTCTTGGCGGCCGCAACCGGCTTGGCCGCCTTTTTCGCCGGCGCCGTGGCCGCCTCGGCCACCTTGGCCGGGGCTTTCTTGCCCGCGCTCACCTGGTCGAGGCTGCGGCGCAGGGCTTCCATGAGATCGATGACCTTGGGGGCCGCTTCTTCCTTCGGCGCCACCACCTCTTCGCCGGCGATCTTGGCGTCGATGATCGCGCGCAGGCCGGCCTGGTATTCGTCGGTGTAGGTCTTGAGGTCGAGCGGCGCCTCGTAGCTGGCGATCACCTGCGCCGCCAGCTTGGCTTCGGCGGCGTTCACCGAGCCGCGGACGTCGGACAGCTCCTCGATCTGGTCGATGGTGCGGATCTCGGCCGCGTGGTGCAGCGTGTACATCACCAGGCCCTGCCGGTGCGGCTTCACCGCCACCAGGTATTCACGGCCGTGAATCGCCACCTTGCCGATGCCGACCTTGCCCTTCATGCCGTCGCGCATCACCGCGTAGGCATCGGCGGCCATGCCGTTCTCGGGCGCCAGGTAGTAGGCCTTGTCGACGTACATCGGGTCGATCTCGTCGTCGGCCGCGAACTGGGCGAGGTTGATGATCTTGGTGGACTCGGTCTTGACCTTGGCGATGTCCTCCTCGGGCACCACCACCCACCGGCCCTTCTCGAACTCGTAGCCCTTGACGATCTCCGCGCTCGTGACTTCGCGCTCGCAGTGCGGGCACCACTTCTTCTGCTGGATGCGGGTCTGGCACTCCTCGTGGAGCTGATTGAAGGAGATGGTCGCCGCGGATTCCGTGGCCGGATACACGCGCACGGGGATGGTGACCAGACTGACCTTGAGGAAACCCTTCCAGGTGGGACGCGCGGCCATTGGGAACGCTCCTGTTATCGGGCCGGCTACCTCGGGCAATAGCCCGTCCGGCCCCGCATTCCCGCACGATGACAGATTTGGTACGCGTGGGTCCAGCCAGCGCCGCGATTGGTCCCACACGTCTCGCCGCGAGCCGCTGAGCCGCCAGCCGCGGTCGCCGCTCTAGACGTCGTTCCGCGCGTCGTGTCCGCCGAGGTGCAGGCCCGGGCCCGCCTCGATGTCGATGGCGTGTTCGGCGATCTTCTCGCGCAGCAGACGACGCACTTCGCCCAGGCGCGGGCCAGGCACCGGCAGCCGCCGGGCCAGCGTCCGCAGCCGCGAGGCCACGACCAAGATCGACTCGCCATCCTGCCAGCGCAGGCCGCCGATCTGCTCGTACGGCATGAAGCCCGACTCGGCCTGGATCCCATCGGCGTACAAGCCGCGCGCGATGCGGGTGCTGAGCGGCACCACGAGGGCGTAGTAGAGGAACATCATGAACTCGCCGAAGAGGGCCGGCGCCGGCCGCGGCACGAACACCGCCGACAGCAGCAGGCAGCCCATGGCGCCACCGATGGCCAGGCTCATCGCGTAGAACGGCGGCTTCGGCGGCGCCCACACCGCCAACGCCCCGGGCCGGCGCCGCGCCCAGCGTGCGAGGTCGATGGCGGCGCGTACGTTCGCCACGAGAAAGCCCAACCCCAGCACGAACAGGACCTGCGGCAGCAGGCCGACGAGCGTCACCCGCCGATTCTGCCCGGCGCGCCGCGCAGGCGTCAATTGGCCTGGCGGGCGGGGGCGTCCTGGCGCGACAGCGTGGGATCGAAGCAGCGGCGGCAGCGCGCCTCGTAGGTGCCGTGGGCGCCGAGCAGCACGCGGTCGGCGTGGTGCACGAGGCGCTGCGTGTGATTGGCGGGGTTGCCGCACACGACGCAGATGGCGCGGGTCTTGGTGATGTACTCGGCGATCGCCAGCAGGTGCGGCATCGGCTCGAACGGCCGGCCCAGATAGTCCTGGTCGAGCCCGGCGACGATCACGCGCAGGCCGCGATCGGCGAGCTCGGTGCACGCCGCGGGCAGGGCCGCATCGAAGAACTGCCCCTCGTCGATGCCGACGACTTCGGTGTCGGGCCGCACCTTGGCCAGCAGGTCGGCCGCCGACGTCGCCGACTCGGCCTCGAGCTTCAACTCGCTGTGCGAGACGATGTGGTCGTCGGCGTAGCGGGTGTCGACGGCTGGCTTGAAGATCTGCACGCGCTGCCGCGCGATCTGGGCGCGCCGCACGCGGCGGATGAGCTCCTCGCTCTTGCCGCTGAACATGCTGCCGACGATCACCTCGATCCAGCCCTGGCTGGCCGCGCGGACGACGTCCATCGTGCTCGTGCCTCGGAACAGGCGCGCGCGCCTAGGCGCGCGACTGGTACTCGCCGGTCTCGGTGTTGACCCGGATCACGTCGCCCTCGCCGATGAACGGCGGCACCTGCACGACCATGCCGGTCTCGGTGGTGGCGGGCTTCAACTGGTTGGTGGCGGTAGCGCCCTTGATGCCCGGCGCGGTCTCGACGACTTTGAGATCGACCGTCTGCGGCAGCTCGATGCCGACCGGCGAGTCGCCGTGGAACTCGACGCTGATGGTCATCTCGGGCTTGAGGTACCCGGCCGAATCGCCCATCGCCTCTTCGCTGAGCTGGATCTGCTCGTAGCTCGACGTGTCCATGAAGTGATGGCCCGCGGTGTCGCTGTAGAGGTACTGCATCTGCTTCTCGTCGAGCACGGCGCGCTCGACGACGTCGTCGGAGCGCAACCGCTGCTCGGACTGGCTGTTGTTGCGCAGGTTGCGGGCCTTCACGCGGACGAAGCCGCGGAGGTTGCCGGGGGTCTTGTGCTCCAGCTCCAGGATGCGGAGCAGGTCGCCGTTCTGGATGATGATCATCCCGCGCTTGAGGCGCGTCGCTGCAAGGGTATTGGCCATGGGTCGTCTGATGGAGAAGCGTCGATCCTTCGGATGGTAACACGCGGGTCGCGCGCCTTCTGGCCGGGCCGGCTGGGCCGCCCGGACCGGCCCCCGGGGCACGTCCGGACACCGCCGTGCCTCGTGCTACCATCGGCGACGTGGCGTTCGCGCGCTGGGATCCGGTCCGGGACCTGCTGGCCATCCAGCTCAAGATGGAGCGTCTGCCGGCGCAGGCGCCGCAGGGCTGGGTGCCGGCCGCGGATCTCTGCGAGACCGCGGAGGCATACATCGTCACCGCCGAACTGCCCGGCATCACCCGGCAGCAGGTGCGGGTCGAAGTCCACGACGGCCATCTGGTGCTGCAGGGACGCCGCGACGCGCGCGTGGCCTGCGAGCAGTATCACCAGGTGGAACGCGGTCACGGCGAGTTCTCGCGCACGTTCCGGCTGCCGTCCGACGTCGACCGCGATCGCATCGCCGCCGACCTCAAGGACGGCGTGCTCACGGTGATCGTCCCGAAGGTCCCGGAAGCGGGCCCGCGGCGCGTCACCGTCGGGTGAGTGGCGTGCGCCGCCTCGCCGTCTCGCTCCTGCTCGTCCTCGTCGGCGTGACCGCCGGGCTGGTCGTGTCGGGCCGCATGCGCGCCACGACCGACGCCACGGCGGTCGATCAGACCGCTCCGGCGCAAGCCCCGCGCCCGGCCCGCCCCGAGGCTCCCCCGCCGGCGCCGGCGTCGCCCGGTCCCGACTTCACGCGCGTCGCCCAGCAGACGATCGGCGCGGTCACGAACATCGCGTCGCTGCAGCGCGTCAACGTCTCCAGCTCGCCGTTCGCCAACGACCCGTTCTTCCAGTATTTCTTCGGCGACAGCGGCGGCGACATGTTCGGCTCACGCAACCGCTACGAGTCGAGCCTGGGCTCGGGCGTGGTCATCTCGCCCGACGGCTATGTGCTCACCAACAGCCACGTCGTGGGCCAGGGCCAGGTCGAGGTCACCGTCGGCCTCGGGGACAAGCGCGAGCTGCGCGCCAAGGTCATCGGCGTGGATCCCTCCACGGATCTCGCGCTGCTGAAGGTCGAGGCCCGTGGCCTGCCGGTGATTCCGTGGGGCGACTCGTCGAAGTTGAAGGTCGCGGAGTGGGTGCTGGCCATCGGCAATCCGTTCCAGCTCAGTCAGACGGTCACGCTCGGCATCGTCAGCGCTCTGGGCCGCGCCAACGTCGGCATCGCCGCCTACGAGGACTTCATCCAGACCGACGCGGCGATCAATCCGGGGAACTCGGGTGGCGCGCTCATCAACGCCCGCGGCGAGCTCATCGGCATCAACACGGCGATCTTCTCGCAGAGCGGTGGCTACCAGGGCGTCGGCTTCGCCGTGCCCAGCAACCTCGCCCGCCGCGTCGTCGACGACTTGACCAGGTTCGGCAAGGTGCGCCGCGGCTGGATCGGCATCGCCGAGATGTCGCCGCTCACCACGCGGCTCGCCGACGAGCTCGGCACGACCGGCACCGACGGCCTGGTCGTCATGCGGATGTGGCGTGGGCCGGCGTATCAGGCCGGCCTTCGTCCCGGCGACGTCATCCTCAGCCTGAACGGCCGCGCCGTGTCCGACGCCGCCGCGTTCCTGCGCGCCATTGCCGACACCCCGATTGGCGGCGCTGCGACGGTCGAGATCCTGCGTGAGTCCACGCGGCGGACGCTGAAGATCGTCGTCGAAGAAGAGGGCGCCCGCGCCCAGCGCCGCTAGACGGCGACGTCAGACGCCAGCGCGCGTCGGCCACGGCGTCGGGCGGGCGTCGTCGTTCCACGCCCGGGCACCCGACACCGCCGGATGTCCCGCCGCCACGCAGCGCCAGTAGCGATCGCCGCCCTTCGAGAGTCCGATGCGCCGGGTCCAGCGCGCCGCCGCCGTGCGTTCCGCCGCGTGCAGCGTCAGCGCGCCAGCCGTGAGCGGCACGCGATTGTGCGCGAGACCGATCCCGAACGCGCGCGACAGATTGCCCGGCCCCCGGCACAGCGCCGCATCTGCAGGCACGAGGCCGGCGCGGCCGGCTCGCCGCGTCCGCATCAGCGCCAGCCCATCGAGCGGCTCGGCGGCACGAATCAGCACCGCGGCCGGGTGCCCGTCCGCCTCTGTCACCGCGTTCAACAGGCAATGGACGCCGTAGTTCAGATAGACGTACGCGAGTCCCGGCGGACCGTAGAGCGGCGCGTTGCGCGGCGTCGGCCCCGCGGCGGCGTGACACCCGGGGTCGGACTCACCGATGTAGGCCTCCACTTCGACGATGCGGCCGCTGACCCGGCCCGCGGCGGTCTCGTGCACCAGCACGGCGCCCAGCAGCTCGCGCGCCACGACCAGCGTGGGCCGCGCGAAGAACGCCACCGGCAGCGGGCGACCGCGCAACGCCATCGCCAGCGGGCCGGCGCTAGACGGACGCGCCGTGCGCGTTCAGCACGGCCCGCAGATAGCGGCCGGTGTGCGAGGCCGGCTCGTGCGCCACGTGCTCGGGCGTGCCCATCGCGACCAGGCGGCCGCCGCCGGCGCCGCCCTCGGGACCGAGATCGATGATCCAGTCGGCGGTCTTGATGACGTCGAGGTTGTGCTCGATGACGACGAGCGTGCTGCCGGCCTCGAGCAGCTTGCGGAAGGCGGCGAGCAGCTTGGCGATGTCGTCGAAGTGCAGGCCCGTGGTCGGCTCGTCGAGAATGTAGAGCAGCCGTTCGCCGCCGCCGGCCGCGAGGTGCGCGGCGATCTTCACGCGCTGCGCTTCCCCGCCCGAGAGCGTCGTCGCCGGCTGGCCGAGACGGATGTACCCGAGGCCGATCTCGTCGAGCACCTGCAGCCGGCGCAGCACCTTGGGCGAGCCGCTGAAGAACTGCAGCGCCTCGCGCACGGTGAGGTCGAGGATCTGCGTGACGTTGCGGCCCTTGTACTTGACGTCGAGCACCGTCTGCTTGAAGCGCTTGCCGTCGCACTGCTCGCAGGGCACGTAGACGTCGGCGAGGAACTGCATCTCGACCTTCACCTCGCCCTCGCCCTGGCACGCCTCGCAGCGGCCGCCGGGGACGTTGAACGAGAACGAGCTGGCCGTCAGGCCGCGGGAGCGTGCGTCCTTGGTCGCCGCCAGCAGCTCGCGAATCGGATCGAACGCCTTCAAGTACGTCACCGGGTTGGAGCGCGGAGTGCGCCCGATCGGCGTCTGGTCGACGAGCACGACGTCGGTCAGCAACTCCGCGCCTTCGAGCCGGCGGTGGAAGCCGACCTTGCGATCCCAGTCGCCCTTGGCGCGCTT
>CADEDM010000109.1 GCA_902826065.1 uncultured Acidobacteriota bacterium
ACAGCGGGCGCTTGTAGGGCAGCGTCAGGTTGGGCTTGGTGCCGATGTTGCCGCGCTCGTCGGTCATCTCGGGCGCCGAGTTGAAGTCGCCCAGCTCGTTGTTCAGCAGGAAGCCGGCACCCGGCACGACGATGCGCGAGCCGTAGCCGTACTCGAGCGTGTAGGTCATCGACACGGCGTTGCGTTGCGCGTCCACGACCGAGAGGTGCGTCGTCTCCTGCGACTCGGTGGGCCACGAGAAGGTCGTCGGCGTCGACACCGAGGCCCTGGTCGGGCTGATGGTCTTGCGCAGCTCGGTCGCGTACTCCTTCGAGATCAGGCGCCCGAGCGGGATGCTGTCGTTGAAGTCGGGATCGCCGAGATGCTGGGCGCGGTCCGCGAAGGCGCGGCGCATCGACTCAGCCACGAGGTGCAGGTTCTGCGCCGAGCCGTAGCCGTTGGCCTTGAGATCGAAACCCTCGAGCACGTTGAGCATCTGGATCACGCCCATGCCGCCCGAGCTCGGCGGCGCCATGCCGATGACCTCGTAGCCGCGGTAGGTGCCCTTGACCGGGGCGCGTTCCTTCGCGACGTACTTCTTGAGATCGTCGCGCGTGATGAGACCGTTGTTGGCCTGCATCTCCTTCTCGATCAGCGCGGCGGTCTCGCCTTCGTAGAAGCCGGCCGGGCCGCGGTCGGCGATCCGCTGCAGCGAGTTCGCCAGGTCCGGCTGCTTGAAGATCTCGCCCACCTTGTACGGCGTGCCGTTCTTCGAGAACTGCGCCAGCGAGGCCGGGTACTTCTTGAACTCGGGGATCATGCGCTCGAGCGACGACGCCAGGCCTTCGCTCAACTCGAAGCCGTCACGGGCCAGCGCGACGGCCGGCGTCACCAGGTCCTTCCACGCCTTGCTGCCGCGCTTCTGGTGCGCGAGGTAGAGACCGGCGACGGTGCCGGGCACGCCGACCGAGCGGTGCGTGTTGTGGTGGATGTCGTAGTCGTACTTGCCGTCCTTCATCCACATCGTCGGGTTCGAGCCCGCCGGCGCCATCTCGCGGAAGTCGAAGGTCGTCGACGTGCCGTCGGCGCCGCGGAAGACGATGAAGCCGCCGCCGCCGATGTTGCCGGCGGTGGGATGCGTCACTGCGAGTGCGAAGGCCGTCGCCACGGCAGCGTCGATGGCGTTGCCGCCGTCGCGGATCACCTTCCAGCCCACGTCGGACGCGATGTCGCTGGCCGAGATGACCATGCCCCCGCGCGCGCGATGCGGCAGGTTGCCGGCACTCAGCGGCAGCGTGAGCGCGGCGACGACGAGCGCGGCGATGGACGTGGTGACAGAACGGTGACGCATCGATGGCCTCCCTGGCAGGCATCGACGATAGGGGACGGCGCCGCGGGCGTCAAGGTTACAATCCGCCGTCCCCTCGGACAGGAATGACCATGATCGGGGTTCGGCCGGCCGCGTGGATCGCGGGCGGACTGCTGCTGGCGGGTCACGCGCCGTGGGCCGGGGTGGCCCGTGCGCAGCCCGACACGCCAGCGTCCGCGCTGGTGGCGGAGTGGCTCGTGCCCGGCACGACCGCGCCGGAGGCGTTCGCCGCGGCGCGCGCGGAACTGGTCGCCGAAGGCTTCAAGATCGCCCGCGCCGATCGCGAGACGGGCGTGCTCGTGACGCGGGCTCGCGCCTACGTCCCGACGTGGCCGGCGGCGGCCGAGTTGAAGCTCCCGCCGTCACAGCGCCCGACCGGCGTGGCGGTGCACCTGTTCGTCGCGCCGAACTTCGTGCCGGCGCGCGTGGCGATCGCGGTCGTGCTCGATGTCGAGGAGACCTTCGCGCCGGTGGTCCGGTCCAGGAACAAGGCGACCCTCAAGTACTACAGCAATCCTGCGCTCTCGTCGTACTTCGCGTCGCGGATCGCCGCGCGGACCGGGTGGGCGCTGACACCGCTGGCGGCGACCGCCGACGCGCGAGCGGCGCAGGTGGCCGATCTTCCGGCGCGGCATCCCGCCGGTTGCGGCGTGGCGCCGTTGCTGCCCCGCGAGTCGAAGGCCATGCCGGTCCTGGTCTCGCAGGTGAAGCCAATCTACCCCCGGCTCGATCTCCAGCGCCACGCCAGTGGCGTCGTGCTGCTGAGGGCCGAAGTCACCGAGCACGGAACGCTGACCGGCATGAGCGCGGAGGACGACGGCACGAAGTCCAACCTGGTGGCCGCGGCCTTCGGCGCCGCCGCGCTGTGGCGCTTCCGGCCGGCCCTGGTCGATGGCTGTCCGGCACGGCGCTCGATCACCATCGAGATGAGCTTCACCCTGGGCCGCTGACCGACACCCGCTCAGAGGCCCGGCTTCCGCCGCGCGAACACCAGCGTGAGGATCGCCAGCAGGATCTCGTCGAGGAACGGGATGAAATCGGGCACGATCAGGTCGATGCCCAGGAGCGCGGCGGCCAGCAGGAACAACCGGGGCGTCGCGAGCCGTCCGAGAAAGCGCGCGAAGACGTTCTGGTCGGGCGTGCTCATGGCGTCGAGCTTAGCATCGGCCGGCGGACAGGCCCCGCCGGCGACGTCGTCGTGGCGCTGCGACCGCTCGCCGGCCCTGATCGTGAACGTGCGGCCGTGGCATCCGGAGCGCGGTGTCGGTCCGCGGCGCGATCTGCTGATCGAAGACGGACGCATCACGGCCAGTGCAGCACCCGGGTCGCTGTCGATGCCGGCCGGCGGCCGTCGTCTCGACGGGCAGGGCGCCATCGCGCTGCCCGGGCTCGTCGACGCCCATGCGCATCTCGATGCCCTGCCCGGTGCGCAAGGGGGCCCCGCCGTGCCTCGCGACGACGTCGTGGCCGCTGCGGGACGTCAGACACTCGCCTCCGGCGTGACGCTCGTGCGCGCGCACTTGTCGGGGCTTACGGACGGCCCACCGCTCGCCGCGGCCAGCGCCGACCCGTGCACGCCGCTGCCGCGGGTCGTGTTGGGCGGACCGGGTCTCACCGGCGGTGCTCCGGACCTGAATGCGCGGCTCATGCGCGGGATCCGCAACGCCGCGGACGCGTCCGCCAAAGTGGCCGAGGTGGCGGCCAGCGGCGCGACCTGGATCGCGGTGCACCGGCTCGACGCGATGAGCGCGGAGGAACGTCGCGCCATCGCCGGCGAAGCGCGTCGCCGCGGGCTGCGCGTCATGGCGTCCGGGGATGACCTCGCGGAGCTGCGCGCGGCTCTCGCCCTCGGCGTCGACACCATCGAGTACCTGAACCGCACCGATCTGCCGGCGTACCCGGACGACGTGCTCGCGGCATTGCGCGCGGTGAGCCGCCCGCTCACGGTGGTGGCGCCGATCGGCTACTACACGCAGTACCACGCCTACCGGGCGCGGCCGGCGGAGGTGCGGCGACCGGATCTCACGTTGTTCTATCCGCCGGCCGCCATCGCCCCGGTCGTCGACGCCCTCGAGCAACAGCTGCGCACGGCCGCGCCGTCGCCGATCGACGTCTCGTTCCCGACGCTGGCGGCGAAGTTCCGGCAATTGCGGGCGACCGGCGTGGCGATGGCGCTCGGCTCCGACTCCGGCTCCACGGCCCAGTTCCACATCGACGCGATCTGGCAGGAGATGCGGACCTGGCGCGAACTCGGTGTGCCCGCCGACGACGTAGTGCGCGCCGGCTCGATCATCGCCGCTCGCGCGATCGGCGATCCGTCACGCGGCCGCCTCGATGCCGGAGGGCCGGCCGACCTCGTCCTCTATCGCGGTGACCTCACGAAGACGCCGTTCGATCGCCGCCACGTCCACACCGTGATCAAAGGCGGCGTCGTCTTCGTCCGCGACGGCACATGGGTTGGACCGTAGCTATTCCCTGGTCTTGATCGGCGTGTCCTCGCGGTTGCCCCACTCCTCCCACGCGCCGTAGTAGTTCTTCAGCTTCGTGAGGTCATGGCCGAGCAGGGCCAGGGTCCACAGGTCGTAGCTCGCGCGCATGCCCACCTGGCAGTAGACGATCACCTGGTCGTCCTTCGCCACGCCCTTGCTCCGCCAGATCGTCTCGACGTCCTTCGCCGGCTTCACCGCCCGTGAGCTGGCGTCGAGCAGGTCTTCCCAGTACACGGGGATGGACGACTCGATGTAGCCGCCGCGCCTGATGCCGCGCAGGTCCTTGCCGTCGATCTCGCCCTGCGTGCGCGCGTCGATGAGGCGCACGGCCCGGTTGTTGATCGCGGCTTTCATGTCGTCCGCGGTCGCGACGCCGACCGTGCCCTTCTTCACCGTGAAGGTCGCGGCCACCGGCGCCGGCGTGTCGGTGCTGGTTGGCCGTCGTTCCGCCATCCACTTCGGCCAGCCGCCGTCGAGCAGGGCGACGTTGGCGTGGCCGTAGTAATTGAGGATCCACCATAGGCGCGCAGCGTACAAGCCGCCCCGTTCGTCGAACACGATGACGCGAGTGGTGTTCGAGATGCCGAGCCGTCCCATCGCCGCGGCGAACTCGGCCGGCGTAGGCAGGAACGTCGGCGGCGCCTTGGGGTTGCGGATGGCGTTGTTGTCGAGCCACACCGAGCCGGGCACGTGGCCTTCGGCGAAGCCCCGCGGCCGCATGTCCACCACCCGGACGTTCGGCGCCGTGAGATTGGCGGCGAGCCAGGCCGTGTCGACGATCAGGTCCTGACGAACGAACCGCGCGGCCGGCTGCGCATGCAGCGGAACGGCAGCGGTGACGAACCCGAGCACGAGGGCAGAGCGCAGCAGCGACATGGCGCCATTGTAGCGGCGCGGCGGCGGCGGTCAGCGGTAGCGCAGCACCGTCGTGGCCTCGCCCCAGCCCGGACGTGGCTCCGGCTCGGGCAGGATCGGCCGCAGGTAGGCGGCAGCGCCCCTGGCCGCGTCCCACTGCGCCGGGTAGCCCATCGACACCTCCTCGAAGCGCACGCCGTCGCGCCAGCGCGTGCTGCGCATGTGCAGGTGCCCCGAGACCACCACGTCGATGGGGAAGCGCGAGTGCCAGTCGGCCGTCCGCGTGGAGCCGCACCAGATCGTGAAGCGGGGAATCCGCGGCAGCACGGCATGCTCGGGCCGCAGGGGGTAGTGGTTCATGAGGATGATGCGCGCATCGGTCGGGAGCGCCGACAGCCGCGCCTCCGTCTCGACGATCCGCGCGTGACACCAGGCCGACCGCGACGTGTACGGCGGCGGCGCCAGCAGCAACTCGTCGGCGCACTGCACGTTCGTCTCGGCGGCCCAGGCGACCGCCGCTTCGTCGGAGAGGCCGGGTGGCCCGAACGAGTAGTCGTAGAGCGTGAACGTCGAGGCGAGCACGTGTCCGGTCGCGGGCCAGACCAGGTACGGGTCTTCGGGCGTGACCACGCCTGCCGCCCGGCAGGCCTCGACCAGCGTCTCGTAGTGCGCCACACCGCGACGCGCCTCGGGCCATTGGCGGGGCGTCCAGAGATCGTGATTGCCCGGCGTCCAGATGACGCGTGCGAAGCGGCGTGTCACGACGTCGAGCACCCGTTGCAGGTGCGCGAGGGTGTCACCGGTGTCGCCACCGAGCAGCAGCCAGTCGTCGCCGTGGTCCGGCAGCGCGTCGACCGCCCGCCGGTTCGCGTCGAAGCCCACATGCAGATCGCTGATGGCCCAGAGCCTCACGCGACCAGCGCCTCGACCGCGATCGTCCGCAGGCCCGCCGCGAGGTCCGGCCCGGTCCGTTCGATGGCCAGCGCGACGCGGTGCCGAGGCGTCGCCCATGTCTGCCAGAACTGCCAGCGTGCCGCGTCATCCTCGAAGCCGTCGGCGAACTGCACGCGCGGCGGCGCCGGGGGGCGCAAGGTGAACGCGAACTCGCCCAGCGGAATCGCCAGGCCGAGGCCGCGAGCCTTGATGTAGGCCTCCTTGAGCGTCCAGTACTCGAAGAAGGCGAGCCCCTGGTCGTCTTCGGGGAGGGCACGCAGCGCGGCGACCTCCGTGGCTGCGAAGTGATGGCCGGCGATGTCGTGCCGCAGCGTGCGATCCACCGCCTCGACGTCCACGCCGACCCGCGGACCGCGCGTGACCGCGACGATCGCCAGCCCGCTCGTGTGCGAGAGGTTGAACTGCAGCGGCGGCGAGCCGGCCTGGTCCGCGACCACCGACGGACAGCCGTGCGCATTGGTGCCGAAACGCCAGGCCGCCGCCGGCACCGGTCCATGCGCCGACAACGCCGCCCGGACGAGCGCGCGGCTGACGGCGAAGGCATCGCGGTCGACGGCGCGGACGAAGCGCCGGTGGCGGGCCCGCTCGTCGGGGGTGAGCCGCGCTTCGAGGGCCGCGATCGCGGCCGACGGAACGTCGACGGTCGAGACGGCCACGACGTCGACCGAGGTCCCGTCGGTCACTCCGGCAGGCCCTGGCGTCATGCCCGCACCCGCCGCGTGTGCCACAGGTAGGCCGAGGTGCAGATGGCCGTCACGCCGACCACCGCCGCCAGGGCGAGCATCGGCCCGTAGCGCTCGAACGCGCGCACCGCCTCGTCGCGATAGGCCGCCGTCAACCCGGCCTCGAGGGCGTGCCGCGAACCGCGGCCGAGCACCAGCGCGGCCACGACGCGCCATGGGGCGTAGAGGGTCGCGCCGGCCAGCAGCACGAAGATCTTGAGGGGCACCGGCGGCGGCGCGAACGCCGGCACGGCGATGGCGGCGAAGGCGCTGCGCGAATACGCGGCGACGGCGCTGGCGGCGCGCGGATGCGCCAGGCGGCGGTCGAGGAACGCCTGGCCGCCGCGGCGCGCGATCAGGTACAGCGGCCACGAGCCCACGACCACGCCGGCCACGCCGAGCAGCGCGTAGTACCACCACCACCCGGGATGCTGCAGCGTGAGGTACATGATCAGCGCGTCGGTGGCGTTGGGCAGGGCCAGGATGCTCGAGTCGAGCACGGCGACGGCGAAGACGCCGGGCCCGCCGGCGCCATCGGCCCAGACGCGCACGGCCTGCACGATCTCGGCGAGCATCTCTCGTCATTCTACCCGCGCGGTTCGGACGGCCCCGTCTGCCATAATGCGCGCCATGTCACGCGGCCTCTTCCGGGAACTCGCCGCCGAGTTCCTCGGCACGTTCATGCTCATCGCGTTCGGCGTCGGCGTCGTGGCGCAGACGGTGTTGAGCGCCAACGCCAGCGGCAGCTACTTCGCCATCAACGTCGGGTGGGGCATCGCCGTGATGCTCGGGGTGCTCGTCGCCGGCGGCGTGTCTGGCGCGCACCTCAATCCAGCCGTGACCGTCGCGTTGGCCGTGCACCGTGGCCTGCCCTGGGGCAAGGTCGTGCCGTACGCGCTGGCGCAGACCGCCGGCGCCTTCGCCGCCGCGGCGCTGGTGTTCGTCACCTACCACGACGCCTTCGCGGCCTTCGACGGCGGCGTGCGGCAGATCGCCGGCGCGCAGGGCACGGCCGGCATCTTCGCGACCTACCCGCAGGCCTTCCTGTCGACGACTGGTGGCCTGGTCGATCAGATCGTCGGCACGGCCCTGCTGGTCATCGGCGTGTTCGCGATCGGCGACCCGAAGAACGTGAGTCCACCGGGTTGGATGGGGCCGGTGCTGGTGGGGCTGCTGGTCGTCGGCATCGGCGTCGCGTTCGGCTTCAACGCCGGCTATGCGATCAACCCGGCGCGCGATCTCGGTCCGCGCCTCTTCACGGCGGTGGCCGGCTGGGGCAGTGGCGTCTTCAGCGCGGGCAGCAGCTGGTGGTGGGTGCCCGTCATCGGCCCGACCATCGGCGCGATCGGCGGCGGCGCCATCTACGACCTGTGCATCACGCGTCTGCATCCGGCCGGAGGCGGGCGATGAGCCGCGTCGTCCTGGCGCTCGACCAGGGCACCACGTCGAGCCGCGCGATCGTCTTCGACCGCGGCGGCCGGGCGGTGGCGGCGGCGCAGCAGGAGTTCCCGCAGATCTACCCGCAGCCCGGGCACGTCGAGCACGATCCGGAGGACATCTGGCGGACGCAGCTGCAGACGGCACGTGAGGCGTTGACCCGGGCCGGGGTCACCGCGGCCGATGTCGCCGCCATCGGCGTGACCAATCAGCGCGAGACCACCGTGCTGTGGGATCGCGCCACGGGGCGGCCGGTCGCCAACGCGATCGTGTGGCAGAGCCGCGTCACCGCCGGCCTGTGCGACCGGTTGAAGGCCGCCGGCCACGAGCCGTTCGTCCGCGCCCGGACCGGCCTCGTGCTCGACGCCTACTTCTCGGCCTCGAAGATCAAGCACCTGCTCGACACCACCGACGGCCTGCGCGCGCGCGCGGCTCGCGGCGAGGTGCTGTTCGGCACGGTCGACACCTTTCTGATCTGGCGGCTCACCGGCGGCCGCGTCCACGTCACCGACGAGAGCAACGCCAGCCGGACGCTGCTCTACGACATCCATCAGCGGCGCTGGGACGACGACCTGCTCGCGCTCTTCGACGTGCCGCGGCAGATGCTGCCGGCCGTGCGCGCCAGCAGCGAGGTCTACGGCGAGACCGCGGCCGATCTCCTCGGCGCGCCGATTCCGATCGGCGGTGCCGCTGGCGATCAGCAGGCGGCGCTCTTCGGCCAGGCCTGCTTTGCGCCGGGCGAGGCCAAGAACACCTACGGCACCGGCTGCTTCATGCTGCTGAACACCGGCGATCGGCCGGTGGCATCCGAGAAGGGGCTGCTGACGACGGTGGCGTGGCGGCTCGGCGATCACACGAGTTACGCGCTCGAGGGAGCGGTGTTCGTGGCCGGCGCCGCCGTGCAGTGGCTGCGCGACGGCCTGCGCGCCATCAGCTCGTCGGCCGATGTCGAGCGGCTGATGCGCGACGTGCCCGATGCCGGCGGCGTCTATCTCGTGCCGGCGTTCGTCGGCCTGGGCGCGCCGTACTGGGATCCGCACGCCCGCGGCACCATCGTCGGCCTCACGCGCGACTCGCGCGTCGAGCATGTCGCCCGCGCGGCCGTCGACGCCATGGCCTACCAGACCCGCGACGTGCTCGAGGTCATGCAGGAGGAAGCAGGCCTCACGCTGCCGCACTTGAAGGTGGACGGCGGCGCCTCGGCCAATGCGATGCTGCTGCAGTTCCAGGCCGACCAGCTCGGCGTACCGGTGCGACGGCCGGTCGTGGCCGAGACCACGGCGCTTGGCGCCGCCTACCTGGCCGGCCTCGCGGTGGGCTACTGGGACGGGCTCGATGACGTGCGCCGGAACTGGGCGCTCGATCGCGAGTTCTCGCCGGCGATGGCGGCAGCAGAGCGTGCCCACGGCTACGACGGCTGGCGGCGCGCCGTGCAACGCTCGCTGCGCTGGGCCCAGGACGACTAACGCCGCAGGGCGCCCAGGGCGCCCAGCACCACGGCGGCGGCCGTCGCGACGTTCAGCGAGTCCATGCCGCCGTGCATCGGGATTCGCACCCGCAGGTCCGCGGCCGCCAGCGCCTCTGCGGTGAGGCCCTCGCCCTCGGCGCCCACCAGCACGGCGGCGCGGGCCGGGAGCGGCGTCTCGAACAACGACGACGCGTCGGGCGCCGGCGTGCACGCCACGACCGTCAGGCCGGCGTCGCGAATCGCCGCCAGCGCGCCCGGCCACGCCCCCGCCACGGCCCACGGCAGGTGGAGCGACGCCGCCATCGAGGTCCGGATCGCCTTGCGGTACAGCGGGTCGCCGCATCCCGGCCCGAGCACGATGGCGCCGGCGCCGAGCGCGGCGGCGTTGCGGAACAGCCCGCCGACGTTGTCCGGGTTGTTCACGCCTTCCGCCACGACCAGCCGATCGAGCGACGCCAGCGGCAGGGTCTCGATCCCGGGCGCCGCGACCGGCCGCGACGCGAGCGCCAGGCAGCCGCGGTGGATGTTGAAGCCGACGACGCCATTCATCACGGCCTGCGGCACGACGTAGATCGGCACGCCCGGCATGAGGGGCCCGAGCGCCGGCGTCATGGCCCGCGCGGCCGCGTCCGACAGCAACACCGACTGCACCGCGTGCTGGCGATGCTCGGCGAGCCGTGCCACCACCAGCCGCCCTTCGGCCACGAACAACCCGCGCGCGAGCAGGGCCGCCGGGTCGGCAATGTGGCGGTAGTCGTCGAGCCGCGGATCGTCGAGGCCGGCGATCGGCGTGACGGCGGTCACGATCAGCGGACGATGGCGAAGCCGGCTGTGCCCGTCGCCGACGTCGCGCCCCGCGTCGCCGTGAACTGCAGCACGTACTCGCCGAGGGCCAGTGAGCGTACCGGCAGGTCGACCTGATACTCGGCGCCGAGATCCTTCGCCGGCAGCGTGGCCAGCGCCTTGCCTTCGCGCGTGAGCACCGCGGCCGTCACGCTGGCGTCGTCGCCGGCGCCGGCGATCGCGATACGGACGACGGCGAGATCGGTCTGCCGGAACTCGCGATCCGGACTCGGCGGGCCGCCCTCGCCGCGGCGCAGGGCCTGGTAGGCCGCGGTCGTGCGCGCGCGGATGAACATCGGCGAGCCGACTGCCAGGCTGGCACCCGTGAGATCCGGCACCGTCAGCGGCGCCTCCCAGCGATCGACGACGTCGCCGCCGGGTTCGGCCGCGCTGTAGCGGGCCAGCATCTCGCCGGGCGGGACGTCGAGCGTCACGTGGCCGGTGCCGTCGCTGCCCAGCGACGCCTGCCCGGTGATCGCCTCGCCGCCGGCGGCCGGCCGCACCTCGACCCGCAGCGACTCCGGGCGATCGCGGAAGCCCGGCACCGGCCGCCACGTCGTGGTGAGGCGCACCAGGCCGTTGGCGCCCGGACCGAACCCGGTCTCGACGTGGGCCACGCGATCGTCGCGACGCGACTGCAGGCTGGTGAGGGCGGTGGACACCTCGGGCTCGAGCACCGGGGCGGGCGTGGTCGACATCTCCTCCGCGCTCGGCGCCCAGTAGCCGCGCCGGGCGACGGTGCGGGCGCCCTTGCGCTTCACCTTCACGCCGATGCGATGGAACTTGCCGTCGTTCATCTCGCGCGTCGGTGTGTAGCCGACCAGGTAGTGATGGCTCGCGTCGCGCACCACGCGCTCGAGGCCGCGCGCGAGATCGTTGGTGTTGACGATCGCGCGGCCGCCGGTCTCCGACGCGAGCCGGAACAACGTGCTGTGCACTCCGGGACCCATGCCGAGGCCGCGCGGATCGAGGGTGTGGATGATGACGTTGCCGCGGTTGGCCTCACGCAGCAGCTGCTGGAAGTCGGGCTCGAGCGAGACGTCGAACATCAGGGGGATGCCCTGTGACACGACCAGCAGCGTCTTGCGTCCCTCGCGCAGGCCCGAGAGGTGCATCACGAGCGCCTGCAGCGCCGTGATCACGACCTGCGAGCGCACCCGCTGGATGTTCCGCGACAGGTTCTGCGACTCCTCGAGCGGGCTGCGGCCGATGAAGTTGTCGTTGCGCCCCTCGTAGTTGCGCAGCTGCTGAATCAGCTGTGTGCGATCGCGGGTCCACTCCAGCGCGCTCAGCGGCGTGATGGGGTTCATCACCGTCACGAGATCGAGCGGGCCCATCATCGGACCGATGAAGTCGGCGAGGGCCCGCCGCAGCGGCACCATCTCCTGCGGGAAGCGGCCCAGGTGGTAGTCGTCCATGAACACCGCGAACAGGCGGACGTCGTCGCGGGCGGCCTCGGCCAGGGCGTGATCCTGCGAGCGGATCTCGAGGGCCTCGTTGCCGCCCCGGGCCGAGCCGTCGAGCGTCACGAGCGTGGCCTGCTCGACGACCTGTGGGATGCCGTCCTCGGTGAGCTCGAAGTCCGAGGGCGCCAGATCCTCCAGCGGCTGGTCGTCGCCGACGGTGACGGTGACGTCGACGAGCACCAGCTTGACGCCGCCGCGGAACACCGGCTGGTCGTCGGGCACGGGCGGGGGCGGCGCTGGCGCCTGCGTTCCCGCCGGGGACGGCTGACCTGGCGGCACCTGCGCGCTGGCCGCGACCTGCGGCGCGACCGGGTGCACGGCGAGCACACCGGCGCCGAGGACGAGAGCGATCCACGGCAGCAGGCGGCGCGTCATGCGGTTACCACTCCGTGCGTTGGACGACGGGCATCTGCAGGGCGCGCTCGCGATCGAGATCGAGCGACCCGACGTGCAGCGCCAGCGGCGACTGCACCCATTTGTAGATCGACTGTGTGAACAGCGTCGCGAAGCGCCGGGCGCACGTCGCCAGGTAGTCGGCATCGTAGCCCGGACAGACGCTCACCAGGGCCTGGGCCACCTCGTCGGCCGAGAGCTTCTCGCTGGCGAAGAGGTGCAGACAGGCATCGAGCACCGGGAAGGGCATCAGCTCGTCTTCGGCGACCTGCGCGTCGGCCAGTTCCGGCCCGGGCCGTGTGGCCAGGGTGGAGGCGATGCCGGCGAAGCCGAACCGCTGCTGCAGGCGCTGCAACAGCGCCTCGACCACGGTCTTCGGGACATTGGCGATGACCGACAGCGCCCCCTCGAGGTCGCCGCCGATCGTCGTGTAGCCCACGGCTTTCTCACTCATGTCGCCGGTCTGCAGGAAGAGCGCGCCCGACGAATTGGCCCAGTTCCACATCCGCTGGCCGCGCAGGCGCGCCTGGACGTTCTGACGCGTCAGCGCGCCCGGCGGCTGGCCCCCCAGCATGCGTTGGGCGGCCTCGACCTCGCGGTCGTAGGCCTCGTCGAGCGGCACGGTGTGGAGCGCGACGCCGAGGGCGCCCGCCAGCTCGTGCGCGGCGGTGCGGGTCTCGTCCTGCGAGTGCCGCGTCGGCATGTAGAACGCGGTGATGAGCCGGCCGGCGGCCGCCGGGTCGGCCGTGGCGGCGTCACCGAGAATCCGTGCCGCGGCCCGCCACGCCACCAGCAGCGTGAGCATCGAGTCGCGGCCGCCCGACAGCGCGAGGCCCAGCGAGCGGAACGCGCCGGTCTTCGTGTAATAGCTGGCCACCCCCATGGCCAGCGCCTCGAACAACTCGTCGAGGGCCTCGTCGCGGGCGTCGCCGGGCGGCGTCACCGACGGCGGCAGGAAGAAGCTGCCGCCTGGCGGCGGCGGGTAGGGCAGCGCACGGGTGTCGGGCGTCTTGCCATCGCTGGCGATCACGGGGACGGCCGACTCGCGGCGCACGAAGTGCTCGCAGTCGGCGCGCCACGTCGTGTGTTCCATGCGCAGCCGGCGCGTGCGGTCGAGATCGACCACCGCCGTCGACGTGCCTTCCACGAACCGCGGCGCCTCGTGCACCAGGCGGCCGTTCTGGAAGATGAAGCCGCCGCCGTCGTAGATGAGGCCGTCCTGTGCCCCGACCGCGTTGGCGTAGAGCAGCACCGTCTGGTTGTCGGCCGCGCGTGTGGCGAGCATCTCGCGGCGCGTCGCCGCGATGCCGAGCCGGTACGGCGACGCCGAGACGTTGACGATGATCTCGGCGCCGGAGAAGCAGCGCCGGCGCATCGGGCCGTCGGGTGCCCACGCGTCCTCGCACACCTCCACGCCGATGGTGCCGAAGTCGAAGCGGAACAGGTAGTCGCCGAGCGGCAGCCCGTTGGCGTCGAGGGTGAGGCCGGGCCCGCCGCGCGAGAAGGTGCGCGCCTCGTAGAAGACGTTGTAGGTGGGCAGCTTCTCCTTCGGCACGCAGCCCAGCACTTGACCGCGATGCACGACCGCGGCGGCGTTGAAGAGCAGCGCGTCGACGGGGACCGCGAGGCCGAGCACGAAGACGGTGGGGAGGTCGGCGGTGCCTTCGGCGAACGACTCGAGGGCGCGGCGCTGGGCGTCGAGGAAGGCGCGCCACTGCACCAGGTCCTCCGGCGGGTAGCCGCCGATCACCTGCTCAGGAAACGCGCCGAGGGTGACGCCGTCGGCGGCCATCCCCTGTGCCGCGGCGAGCATCCGTTCGGCGTTCGACCGGACGGCGCCCACCGTCGGGCTCAGGCTGGACACCGCCAGCGTCACGAGTCGCATGACTCAGCTTACCGCGTCTGTCGGCCTCGTCCGGGTGGGTGCAGGCTTCGGAACCCGGCGCCGTGGAGACCGCGTCGTAGGGAGGTGGCCGACTTCCTGAAGACGTACGCCGCGGGCCTGACGGCATTGCTGGCCCTCGATCTCGTGTGGATCGGGTTCGTCGCCAACGCCTTCTACAAACGCGAGCTCGCCGGGCTGGCGCGCATGGACGGCGACTCCTTCGCGATTCGGCTCGCCCCGGCGCTGGTCCTGTACCCGTTGATGGTGCTCGGGCTGCAACTGCTGGCGCTGCCACGGGCCGGCGGGCACGTCGGGGGCGCGGCGCTCTGGGGCGGGTTCTTCGGGCTGGTCGGCTACGGCATCTACGACCTGACCAACTACGCGACCCTCACGCAGTTCTCGCTGCGGATGACCGTCGTCGACATGGCGTGGGGCTCGGTGCTCTGCGCCGCCACCGCCGTCGTGATGACGCTCGTCAGCGCGTCGCGCTGACGTCACGGCGCGTCGCCGGCGCGAGCGGCGCGCCGCACGATCGCCAGCGCCTTCTCGCCGAGCCACCGCGACGGCGATGGCCGCGCCGGCGTCAGGCCGAAGCCCTGGATGGCGTGCCGCTCGATGTGTGCCACCGCCTCGTCGACCGAGTCGGTCACGAGCATCAGGTCGAGATCGGACATCGAGATGGTGCCCGCGCTGACCATCGTGTGCAGCATCTCGGTGAACGGCGCCCAGTAGGACTGGTCCATCAGCACGACCGGGAACTGCCGGATCTTGCCGGTCTGGATGAGCGTCAACGCCTCGGTGAGTTCATCGAGTGTGCCGAGGCCGCCCGGCAGCGCGATGAACGCGTACGAGTACTTGAAGAGCAGCACCTTGCGCACGAAGAAGTAGCGGCAGGTGACCCAGCGATCGAGATACGGGTTGTGACTCTGCTCGAACGGCAGTTCGATGTTGCAGCCCACCGACGGCCCCCCGGCGTCGCGTGCGCCGCGATTGGCGGCTTCCATCACGCCCGGGCCGCCGCCGGTCATCACGGTGAACCCCAGCCGGGCCATGGCGGCGCCGAGCGCGCGCGCCTGCGCATAGGCCGGGTGATCGTCCTTCAGCCGTGCCGAGCCGAAGATCGTCACGCACGGGCCGACGAAATGCAGCGCCCGGAAGCCGCGGATGAAATCGCGTCCGACGCGGAGCAGCGTGCCGAGTTCGCGGATGCGCGCCCGCGGTCCTTCGAGCAGGACGATGTCGGGCAGCGCCTCGGGTTCGCCGGTCGGCGCGGGATCGTCGGGGGACGCGGTCATCGGCGTTCCCATCGTACCTCGCCGCCCTCACCCGACGGGCCCGCGTGGCGAGCGGAGCCTGTCGGCGGTGTCAGAACGAGAACAGGTGGGTGAACTTCACCACCACGCCGCGGCCGGCCCGCACGTGTCGCTCGGTGTCCTGCTGCTCGTTGTAGACGATGAAGAAGTCGCTGAGCGGGTGATGGATCAGATTGAAGCGGACGTTCGACGAGAACTGCTTCACGTCGTTCCGGTACTGCACCAGCGCGTCGAGGAACATGTTGGTCGTGAACGAGTAGCCGGTGCGCCAGTTCACGAGCGTGGTGACGAACGAGGCCTGCGGCCGGTCGAGCACGATGTCGGTCACCTGCACGCCGGCGTCGACGAAGAGCCGGTGGTTGGGCCGGAACAGCACGCTCGTCTGGACGTTCTTCTGGCGGCCGCTCCAGAAATCGCCGTGGGTGATGCGGCTGGCGACCGACAGCGCGCGGCTGCGATCCGACTGGAACACCCACAGGTGCTGATGCCAGTCGTAGCGTCCCACGGGGATGGCGACGCCGTTGCGGATGCGGAACGGGCTTGTGATCGCCTCGGTGCGCGGCTCGAGCGCGTACTCGAGATAGGCGCCACGTGTCCACGTGACTTGTAGGCCGATGTGGCCCTGCTTCGTGGCGAGATCGCCGCGCGGGTCGAGGTAATACCAGGCGCGGGCGTGGGGCTCGAGCTGACGGATGCCGCGGCGCTGCAGTGCCTTCGGCCGCAGGAACGACGCCCAGTCGACGAAGTGCCGCGTGACGCCGGTGCGGCGCACGAACCCCATGTCGGCCCTGAACCCCTCGCCGATGTGCATCACCGAGTAGCCGGTGCGCAGCCGGCTGTCTTCCCAGACCAGCGAGGCTTTCGAGGCCGATTGATCGCGTGACTCGCCGGGCGACTCCGAGCGCGCGGCGAAGCCGTTCAGGTTGAGGCTCTTCAGCACGCGGAAGTTGGCATCGGCCCCGACGACGCGGTTGAAGTCGTCGCTGCCGCCCGAGGCCTGCCGGTTCATGACGATGGCGCCCACGTCCGACGAGCCGAAGATGTCGCGGCGCGCCCGTGCCACCGAGTAGTTCTGGCCCGGGCGTCCGCCGTCGGCCTCGCTCTGCATGCTCAGCGCGCCCAGGCCGAAGCCGCCGGCGCGTCCGGTGAGGCGCAGCCCTCCGTAGAGCGGCACCTGCTCGCCGGCGTCGGTGAGGCCGATGCGGCGGCTGAAGAACAGCAGCAGGTCTTCCTCTGGCGGACGGAAGCGGCTGGTCTGGCGCTGGTTGCGCGGAATGTCGCCGAAGTAGAAGACGCCCGAATTCTCGAGGAAGAACTCGCGCTTCTCGGGGAAGAACAGGCTGAACTGCGTCAGGT
>CADEDM010000110.1 GCA_902826065.1 uncultured Acidobacteriota bacterium
AGACGATGTTCTCGCCCCAGACGATGTTTTCGCCCCAGACGATGTTCTCGCCCCACACGATGTTGTTGCCCCAGGTGACGCCGAAGCAGGTGAGGGCGCAGTTCTCGCCCCACACGATGTTCTGGCCGTTGGGCGTCTGGCCCTCGCCCCACACGATGTTGGCGGCGTAGGCGTTGGCGCCGGGCGTGATCACGCCGCCCGAGACCAGGCGGTTGCCCCACACGAGGCGGCGGCTCCAGTTCGCGGCCAGCGGATAGCGGCTGCCGGCCTTCTTCGCCTTGAAGTACTGCGCCAGCGTGACCGCGCCGCGCGCGTTCAGGAAGCCGGCACCCTGCGTGAGGACGTCGACGTTGGCCTTCGTCTCCGACGTGTACTGCAGGATGGCCTTCACCAGGTTCGGCGTGAGCGCGGGATTGGCCTGCAGCATCAGCGCGACCGTGCCGGCCACCGCCGGCGCCGCCATGCTGGTGCCGCTCAACGTCAGATACGGCTTGTAGGTCGTCCACCGCGAACCCGCCATCAGGTATTGCGGCTTCTCGACGTACATCTTGCTGTTCGGGCTGGCCAGCGACGTCACCGCCGTGCCCGGCGCGACCAGGTCGGGCTTGGCCATGAAGTCGTGGGCCGTGGGGCCGCGTGAGCTGTAGAGGGCGACGACGTCGTCGCCGCGGTTCATGTTGCCCTTGCCATCGGCCGCGCCGACCGTGATGACCCACGGCGCGTTGCCCGGCGCCGTGATGGCGCCGTACTGCGGCTGGCCGCTGGCGTTCTTGCCGATGTTGCCGGCCGCCGCCACGACGACGACGCCGGCGTCGACGGCGCGCTTGGTGGCGAGGGTGAGCGGGTCGGTCTTGTACGACTCGAACACCCCGGCGCCGAGCGACAGGTTGACGACGCGGATGTTGTAGGCGGCCTTGTTGGCCACCACCCAGTCGAGGGCCGCGATGATCGAGCTGATGCGCCCCTTGCCGTCGCGGTCGAGCGCCTTCAGCGCGACGATCCGGGCGTCGGGCGCGATGCCGGTGCGCGAGCCGTGGCTGTCGTAGCCGTTGCCGGCGATGATGCCGGCCACATGCGTGCCGTGGCCCCAGTCGTCGTAGGCCGACGCGCCGGTGCCCACGAAGTCGACGAACTTCACGACGCGCTGCGACGAGCTGCCGGCGAACCGCAGGTCGTCGTGGTTGCCTGTGACACCCGAGTCGATGACGGCGACGCCGATGCCGGCGCCGGTGAGCCCGAGCTGGCGCTGCACGGTGAGCGCGCCGGTGGTGGCCGACGTGCGACCCAGCAGCGCCTCGACCGGACGGTCGTAGTGCACGCGCTTGATGGCGCCGTGACGCGCCAGCCGGCGTAGCATGCGCTTGTTCATCCGCGCTGTGCGGCCGCGCATGCTCTGCAGGCGCTTCTGCGACCGGCCGCCTTCCTCCTGGATCAGGAGGTCGGCATCGCGGTCGTCGTTGAACTCGACGATGACGGGAACGTCGGCGTCATCGAGCTCCACGTCCTTGAGCAGCCGGTCGAACTTGGATTCGTCGGAACGGTCGGGCCGATGGCGGCGCTGGGCCAGGGCGTCGGGCGCGAGCAGGCCCGAGGCCATGGCGGCGGCCACCAGGCAGAAGAGGACTCGGTGTCGACGGAACCAGGCACCGAGCGCAGACGGGGACGGAGCGGACATGCCCGACGCTTTCGCAAGTGGGCTGCCACTTTTGACATCGTGAGCCGCGCGTCACGCTGATCGGCGAATCGCGGAAAGAATCGCCACCACGAGCGACAGAATTGCACGCGACCGCAACGGCTCGCGGCGTGGGCGCTGGAGGGGGCCTGATGTGCCGTCGCAGCACACGGGCCGTGGAAAACCGCTTGGTACAGCGGTGCAACTCGCTTGCAATCAATAACTTAGACGACGAGTGCCTCGACCCCGCACACGTGCGCAGTTTCTGAACACGCCAGCGCGTGCAGTCGTTACAGTTTTTGCCACCCGGCCCCGGCGGCCAGCGCTGCGGCCGCAGGCGTGGTCAGCGTCGCCGGCGCGCCGCCGGTGTGCAGGAACACCACCGTGTCGTCGGGCGTGAGCTCGCCGCTGCCGACGTGCGCGACCAGGGCCGCCATCGCCTTGGCCGTGTAGGTGAGATCGAGGACCAGCGCCTCGGTGCGCGCCACCAGTCGCAGGGCTTCGACGCAGGCCGCCGTCGGCAGGCCGTAGCCATCGCCGATGAACCCCTGGTCGGTGAAGAAGCGCGCGCCCGAGACGCTGCTGCCGTCGCCGAGCAGATCGGCGGCGTCGGCCGCGGCCCGGCGCGCCCGCTCGATCTTCTCCGGCTCGCCGCCGCTGACAGCGACGCCGTAGAGTTCGTACGGCGCATCGACGAGATGTGCGCCGAGGGTGAGGCCGGCCTGCGTTCCTCGCGATCCGCTGGCGTAGTAGACGCGCCGCGGCACCACACCGAGCGCGTCGAGCTGCCCGGCGAGCTCGAGCGTGCCCGCGACGTAGCCGAGCGCCCCGGTGGCACTCGACCCGCCGACGGGAATCACGTACGGCCGGCCGCCCTGCACGCGATGGGCGTCGGCGATCCCGGCCACGATCGCCTCGTCGTGCCCGACGGCGAGCATCGGGTCGACCGCCGGCACGAGATGCACCCGCGCGCCGAAGAGATGATCCAGCAGCAGATTGCCTTCGAGCGGCGGCGACGGCGCGGTCGTCGTCAACACGAGATCGCACCCCAGGCCGCAACGACTCGCCGCCGCCGCGGTCATGCGCGCGTGGTTCGACTGCACGGCGCCGGTGGTGATCACGGTGGTCGCGCGCTCGGCCAGCGCCGCGCCCATGAGGAACTCGAGCTTGCGCGCCTTGTTGCCGCCGAGACCAAGTCCCGTCAGATCGTCGCGCTTGACGAGGATGCGCGGACACCGCGTGCGTCCACCGAGCGCGTCGCGCAGGCGCGCGGCGTCGTCGAGGGGCGTCGGCAGCGTGGCCAGCCGCACGCGTGCACGGGCGGCCAGCAGATGAGCGAGAGCATCCAGGGTCATGCGCGGCGCCGCGGAGCGGCTGCGCGAATTATAGAGGGCCGGCGCGCATCGTTCGCCAGGCCCGAGCGCGAGGCCGCAGCGTCAGGAAGCCGGGTCGGCGTCGGCGGCGAATCGGCCCAGGCCGATCGCCTGCAGCAGCCCCGCGAGATCGGCGGGCACCGGCGCCACGAACGTCAAGCGCGCGCCCGACGACGGCAGCTTCAGCGACAGGCGCCAGGCGTGCAGCGCCTGGCGCGGGAAGCCGCGGACCAGGCGGTCGAGATCCGGCGCGATCAGGCGTCGGCGCGGAGCGCTGCCGTAGGTCGGATCGCCGACGATCGGCCAGCCGCGATCGGCGAGGTGCACGCGGATCTGGTGAGTACGTCCCGTGCCGAGCCGGCAACGCAGCACGCTCACGCCGGCGGCGTCGCCGGTCGCGCGCGCGAGCACCGTGTAGTCCGTCGTCGACGGCGCGCCGGTCGCCTTCACCATCATCCGCCGCCGATCGAGCGGATCGCGTCCGAGCCGGCCATCGAGCACGCCGCGCGCCGGCGAGGGACGTCCCCACACGACCGCAAGATAGTCCTTCGCGGCGCCGGCCGCCTGCAGCGCCGCCTGCGCCTCGGCGGACTTGGCGACCACCATCAGCCCCGACGTGCCGCGATCCAGACGCTGCACGAGGCGCGGCGTCCAGGCGCCGCCGCCGAGGCCCAGCAGGGCGTTGACCACGGTGCCGTGCCGCTGCCGCGCCGTGGGATGCGCCACCATGCCGGGCGGCTTCGCGACGACGAGCAGGTCGGCGTCTTCGTAGACGATCGCGAGCGGCACCGATTCCGCGGCGGGGGCCGCGCGCGTCGCGCGCGGTGCGGCGTCGATGGCGACGACATCTCCGGGCGCGAGGCGTTGCGCCGGCCGCCGCGCCGGGCGATCGTTCACCAGCACGCGGCCGCTCGCGACCAGCCGCTGCACGGCCGATCGTGACAGGGCGAACGCGGACGGCAGGTGGCGCAGGATCGCCTGATCGAGGCGCGCGGCCGCGTCGCCGCGATCGGCGACGAACGTCACGCCGCGCGTGGCGTCATCGATAGGAGATGAGCTCCACGTCGAAGACCAGCATGCCCGAGGGCATGCCGCTCTGGCCCTTGTAGGCGAGCTTCTCGGGAATCCAGAAGCGGGTCTTCTCGCCCACGACCATCAGTTGCACGCCTTCGGTCCAGCCTTCGATGACGTCGCCCAGGCCGAACGTCGCCGGCGCGCCGCGCATCACCGAGCTGTCGAACAGCTTGCCGTCGGTCTGCCAGCCGGAGTAGTGCACGGTGACGCGGCTCGCCTTCACGGGGTGCTCGCTGCCGCTGCCGGCCTTGAGCACCTTGTAGGCGAGGCCCGAGGCCGTGCGCTTGGCGTCGGCGGGTGGTGCCGCGACGTCGGCGGGCGGCGTCGTCGGCGGCGCCACGAACTCGATCAGTTCGATGTCGAACACGAGCATCCCGGCGGGGCGCCCCTGCTGGCCCTTGTAGGCCAGCACCTCGGGGATCCACAGGCGGCGCTTCTCGCCGGCGGTCATGAGCTGCACGCCCTCGCCCCACCCCTTGATCACGCGGTCGAGCGGGAACGTGCTGGGGGCGTTGCGCGCGTGCGAGCTGTCGAACATCTTCCCGTCGGTCGTCCACCCCGTGTAGTGCACGGTGACCATGTCGGTCGCGCCGGGCTTCGTCGTCCCCTGCCCGGCCTGCAGCACCTTGCTGGCCAGGCCTGAGGCCATGACTGCGGCATCCTTCGGGGGCGCGGCGACGTCGGGCGGCGCGGGAATCGGCGCCGGCTTCGGCGGTCCCTGCATCGCGGCCGCCACGGGCAGGATGGTGGATGCGAGCAGAAGCGTGAACAGCGGAATGAGGCTCGAACGCATGCGCCCTATCCTGGACCAGGCGTGCCGCACGCGCAACGCCGAAACTCCCCGCGCCGAAGCGTCAATTCGACGACGCCTCGGAGGGTAGCTTTACGAATGTGTTGACGCATCGGCATGGCAACGCGGGAAATTCCTTGGATTACTGAGGATTGTGAGAGTTCTCAGGTTGGCCCGGAACGTGCTGTGTGGCGGTCGTGCCTCCCGAACAGCGCCTCCAGCCGGTGTTGCTGGTCAGCGACGACGCCAGCACGGACAGGCTGTCGGCCCTGAGGGCCGCCGGCTTCCGCGTCGTGCCCGTGCGCGGCTTCCTCGATGCCCGCCAGGTGCTGGGCGATCTGGAGCCGGAGGCGATCGTCACCGACGTCCACCTGGGCGACTACAACGGCCTGCATCTGGTCGCGATTGCGCAGGTGGAGCACCCGAAGACGATGTGCCTGGTCACGGGCCCGCGCGATTCCGCGCTGCAGGCCGAGGCGTATCACCTCGGCGCCCGCTATCTCGTCGAGCCCGTCAGCGCCGAACGAGTCACCGCGGTGCTCAACGAACTGGTCGCCAGTCCGCGGCCCCAGCGCCGCTGGCCCCGCCGCCGCCCGGCCCACGAAGTCGCGTCGGTGGTGGCCGGCGTGGAAGCCCGGATCGTGGACGTGAGCTACGGCGGCGCCGGCATCGAGTTCTTCGGCGCGGAGATTCCCGACGTCCTCGAGCTGGTCGTGCCCGCGACCGGGCTGACGGTGCCGGTGGAACGCGTGTGGACCCGGCGGCCCGGCAAGGCGCAGCCCATGGCCTGCGGCCTGGCGCTCCGGCGCGACTCGGCCGTGGATGCCCGCTGGCGGTCGTTCGTCGACGCCCTCGACCTGCTGCCCGGCATCCTGCCCCCCTCCGGCCCGGCCGGACTCCCCGCCTGAGGCGAGCGCCTCGGTCGCCCGCGAAATACCCGCGGCCGAGGATTACAAGTCTGGCTCAGGCTTGCCACGGCCGGGCGATGCTGCGAGAATGCGTGCCGTCGAGCCTGGCCGACGCTTTGCAGCCCTCATTCTCAAACGCCCCCTCGAATGAGCATGACTTCTGACATCCTCGTGGTCAGCGCCGACCCGTCGGTCCTGTCGGGCCGGGTCACGGCGTTGCGGCGCTCGGGTTTCTCTGCGCGCGCCAGCGCCAGTTTCCCTGACGCCAGAAGGCTCCTCGAAGAAGGGCCGCCGCCGGAAGTCCTGGTCACCGACGTCCGACTCGGCCCGTACAACGGCCTGCACCTCGTGGCCGTGGCTCGCGTCGAGTTCCCGCGCACGGTGGCGATCGTCATCGGCGGGCAGGATCACGTGCTGGAAGTCGAGGCCGCCGGACTGGGCGCCCGCTACCTGATGTCGCCGGTGACGCCGCGCGACCTCGAGCTCACCATCGCCGAACTGCTCGCCGTGCCCCGGCCGCGCCGCCGCTGGCCGCGCAAGCGCCTGCCGTCGGAAGTGGCGGCACTCGTGGGTGGCCTGCCGGGCCGCCTGCTCGATGTCAGCTACGGCGGCGCCTGTCTCGAGGTCTTCGGCGCCGCGCCGCCGGGCGAGCAGGTGCGGGTCGTGATTCCGGAGCTGGGTCTCGACCTGAGCGGGCAGCGTGTGTGGGCGCATCGTCCCGACCCGCTTCAGCCCGTCAGCTGCGGCGTCGCGTTCGCCATGCCCGACAACCCGCGCTGGCAGTCGTACGTCGACGCCGTCGCTACGGCGTAGGCACGCGCTTCACCGATGCGGTGATCCGTTACTCCGCGTCGGTCTCTGGCGATCGTCCAGGCGCCATGCGGAAGCGCTGGAACGGCATGTGGCAGCCGTACTTCCGCAGGAAGTTCAGGAACCGCTTGTAGTCCTGCGGCTCCATGTTGAACAGCTGCACCAGCGCCTTGTAGTTGCCGCGCGTCTGCTCGAGCCCCACGCGCACCAGGTGCCGGACGTCTTCACGCGTGAGATCGCGGGCCATGAATGGCTCGTACGCCACGTCCCAGAACGACTCGCCGCGCAGCAGGATGCGATCGAGCAGCGCCTGGGCCGGGGCCGGGGTCTGCGCCTTCGCCGATGGCGTCGACGCGGCCGGCGTGATGGCCCGCACTTCCGCGGGCAGATCCTCCGGATGGATCAGGCCGCCCGGGCAGCGGCAGGTGAGCCGCTCGGCGATGTTGCGCAGCTCGCGGACGTTGCCCGGCCAGTCGTAGGCTTCGAGCGCCGTGATCGATTCCGGCGCGATCAGCGGCAACGGCACGCCGTGTTCGACGGCGAAGATGCGCAGGAAGTGGTCGAGCAACGGCGCGACGTCGTCCTTGCGATCGCGCAGCGGCGGAATCGTGATGTGGATGACATTCAGCCGGTAGTACAGGTCTTCGCGGAACTCGCCGGCCTGGATGCGCTCGGGGAGACGGCGGTTGGTCGCGGCGATCACCCGCACGTTGGCGTTGACGCGATTGCGCTCGTCGCCGACGCGCTGGATCTCGCCGGTCTCGAGGAAGCGGAGCAGCAGCGCCTGCATCCGCAGCGACATCTCGCCCACTTCGTCCATGAAGACGGTGCCGCTGTTGGCGGCTTCGAACAGGCCGCGCTTGTCGCGATACGCGTCCGTGAAGCTGCCGCGGGCGTGGCCGAACAGCTCCGATTCGAGGAGCGTGTCGGGCATGGCGGCGCAATTGATGGTGAGCAGCGGGGCGTGGCGGCGGCGGCTGCGCGCGTGAATCAGGTGCGCCACCACTTCCTTGCCGGTGCCGCTGGCCCCGGTGATGAGCACCTTGGCGTCGGACCGCGCCGCGTACTCCACCTCCTGCTGGACGGTCCGGAGGGCCTGGCTCCGGCCGATCAGCGACGTCGAGTCACGGCGTGGTGGATGGGCGCTCGACGGGGAAGGGGCCAGCTCGGGATCTGACACGGCAGGACGAGATCATACCGCGCTGGCGAGGATAATGGTAGCAGTCTGGGGTCTTTTCTTCCGCCAATCTGCGACAACAGTCTCGGTGGAGGCGGATTTTTACGCGATCTGCCCTATCGGAACTCCTTGAACGACACCTGGCACTCGTGGGTGCGCAGGAAGTTGAGGAAGCGCTTGTAGTCGCCGGGAGCCATGTTGAAGAGGCGCACGACGATCCGGTAGTTGCCTCGGGCCTCCTGCAGGCCTTTGCGCACCAGGTCGCGCAGGTTGCCGCGCGTGATCTCCCGCTGCATGTAGAGCGGATAGACGAGCGTCCAGAACGACTCGCCGGTCTCGGTGAGCTTCTGGTAGAGCTCGTCGGCCACGGTGCGCCGGCGCTCGCGGCGCGGGCGGTAGGCGCCGAATGGCAGGAGCCGGATCTCCGGGGGCAGGTCGTCGGGCTGCGCGATCTCGCGCTGGCAGGTGACCACCAGGCGCTCGACCAGGTTCTGCAGCTCGCGGACGTTGCCCGGCCACGAGTACTTCGTCAGCGCGTCCATCGCCTCGGGCGAGATCGTCCGCAGCGCGTAGTGGCCGGCGGCCGTGCTGCGCTGCAGGAAGCGCTGCGTCAGGTCGGGGATGTCGACGCGGCGTTCACGCAGCGGCGGCACGGTGAGGTGAATCACGTTCAGCCGGTAGAACAGGTCTTCCCGGAAGGCCTGCTGCGCGATCAGCTCGCGCAGGTTGCGATTGGTCGCGGCGACGACGCGGATGTTGACGGTGGTGCGCGACCGGTCGGCGCCGACCTTCTGCAGTTCACCGGTCTCGAGGAAGCGCAGCAGCAGCCCCTGCATCCGCAGGGTCATCTCGCCGACCTCGTCGAGGAAGAGCGTGCCGCCGTCGGCCACTTCGAGCTTGCCCTGCTTGTCGCGGTAGGCGCCGGTGAAGCTGCCCTTCACGTGACCGAACAGCTCCGATTCCAGCAGCGTCTCGGGGAGCCCGGCGCAGTTCACGGCCACGAACGGCCGCGACGCCCGCGCGCTGTGGGCGTGGACGGCTCGCGCCACCAGTTCCTTGCCCACGCCGCTCTCGCCGGTGATCAGCACCTTGGCGTCGGACCGCGCCGTGCGCTCGATGTCCGCGCGAAGGTCGGCGACGGCGGGGCTTTCTCCGATGAGTTGTGGTTCGACGGCAGCAGCCAGCATCGTGTCGTCCTCGGGCCCCGTCCACGCCGGCCCTTCCGAACCCAGTGCGTCAGGTTCGTAGGGTATTGGCCTGCATCAGCAGGTAAATTGTCGGGCCCCTGCCAGCCTTAAGCAAGTCCCGATCCGCGCTGCGAATCCGCCGCGTACTCTCGGAAACTACGCGGAACTGCCAGGAATTCCACCGATTGTGGCATGCCATCCGTGCCGATCGCCCTGCCACGTCACCACAGGTTTGTGGTGCGACGCGAACAATAGTCAGAGCCCCGCGGTATTTTGCTGCCCGTCGTCAATCGGCCAGGCGCCGGAAGCCAGACATCTGCCTTCGACCGACTCGGGCGAGGGCTCAGCGCGGCAGTGACGCCAGCAGCGCCCGGGCATCGCGGACGCGTGAATCGCCCTCGCCCAGACGCCCGGCCAGCGTCGCGACGGCAGGACCGGCGAGCGCGCCCGCCTCCTCGTTCCGGCGCAGCGCGGCGAGCACGGTGGCCAGTTCCATGTCGGCCATGGCCCGTTTCCAATGACCGGCCGGCAGCTTCGCCTGGCGAATCGCCCGGGCGGACCGCGCCAGCGGCTCGGCTTCCGCGGCCCGGCCGGTGCGGCGACGGAAGGCCGAGCACGACATCAGGCCGTCGGCCACGAGCAGATCGTCGTCACCGCGGCTCGCCCGCAACGCGGCCAGGGCGTCCGTGAACTCGGTGTCGGCCTCGGCGCTGCGCCGTTCCGCGGCGAGCACCTCGGCGAGCAGCAGGCGGTTGAGCGCGATCTCGTAGTGGCCGGGGGCGAGCACCCGCTGGCGCACGTCGAGCGCCGTGCGCACGTAGCCAGCGGCCTCGGCGATGCGGCCCATCGCCAGCAGCGTGCGGCCGAGGTTGTGCTCGGCCCGAGCCACGGACGGATGCTCGTCGCCAAAGGCGCGCCGGCGAATCTCGAGCGACTCGCGGTAGAGCGCCTCGGCGTCGACGAAGCGCCGGCGATCCTCGAGCAGCGTCGCGAGGTTGTTCATCTGCACCGCGACATCCGGATGGTCGCGGCCCAATCGCGTCTCGAGGCTGGTCAGCGCGGCGCGGTACAACGCCTCCGCGCCCGTGAGGTCGCCCAGGTCGTGCACCAACGACGCCAGACTGTTGCGCGCGTTCTGGGTGTCGGGGTGGTCATCGCCGTAGACGCGCTGGCGGATCGTGAATGCCTCGCGCAGCAGCGGTTCGGCCTTGGCCAGTTCACCGAGCTGGTTGTAGACCTGCCCGAGCTGCCCGAGCGCCGGCGCCAGCGCGGGATGGCCGTCGCCGACGCGCGCGCGGCGGATGGCGATCGACTGCTCGAGCAGCGGCACGGCGTCGACCAGCCGGCCTTCGTGGCGCAGCACCGCGGCCAGGTTGTTCAGGCCGATGGCGACGTTGTCCGAAGCCTCGCCCTCGTGCTGCCGCCACAACGCCACGGCCTCGTTCAGGAGCGGTTCGGCTTCGGCCGGCCGGCCGCGCTCGTCCATGGTGAGGCCGAGGTTGTTCAGCGACGAGGCGACGAGCGACGGCGGCGCCGCCACCCGCCGCCGCGCATCGAGCGCTTCGCGGTGCAGCCGCTCGGCGTCGTCGTAGCGCGCCAGTTCGCGATAGGCCTCGCCCAGCGCGTCCATCGACGCGATCGTGTCGGGATCGTCGGCGCCGAGGGTGGCGCGGCGCAACTGCAGCGATCGTTCGAGCAGCGTCGCCGCCCGCGCGTAGGCGCCGAGCGAGCCATAGACGTCGCCGATGGTCGCGAGCAGACGCCCCTGCACCACCGGCTGCCCGCCGAGTTCGGTGTCGATGCGCTCCGCGCCGCGGTCGAGCAACTCGCGAGCGGTGACGCTGGAGCCGTTCGGCGTGGCGTCGGGATTCGACACCTCGAACAGCCCGGTCAGGAAGCGCAGCACCTGCTGCGCGGTGTCGCGCTCGCGCGCCGTCCGATCGCGTTCTGCGGCCAGCCGCGCCGCCTGCACCGAGAACACGATGGCGGCGGTCGTCACCGCCAGCACGGCGACGGCGGCGGCGGCGGCGCCGAGACGGTGCCGCGACACGAACCGGCCGGCGACATAGCGCCACGATCCCGCGCGCACGGCCAGCGGGCGGCGATCGAGATGGGCGCGGACGTCGGCGGCCAGCGCCTCGACCGACGCGTAACGATCGGCGGCGTCCTTCTGCAGCGCCGTGAGCACGATGGCGTCGAGATCGCCGGCCAGCGTGCGGGCCAGGGCGGCCGGCGTGGTCCGGCGCTTCGACGCCCGCAGGTCGGCGGGCGGACCGGTGTCGTCCGAGATCGGCGCGGCGGTGCTGGGCGGCTGCGGATCGACGTGGCACACCACGCGCTCCACTTCCTCGCTCGTCATGGTGCGGAAGCGCAGCGGACGCGTGCCGGTGAGCAGCTCGTGCAGCAGCACGCCGAGGGCGTAGACGTCGGCGGCAGTCGTCACCTGCGCGCCGCGCACCACTTCCGGGCTGGCGTAGTACGGCGTGAGCATCCGAGGCTGGCCCGCGCCGGTGGCGGTGTCGGCGCCGACGTGGCCCAGCGCCAGGCGGGCGATGCCGAAATCGAGCAGCTTCACGACGCCGTCGCCGGTGACCATGATGTTCCCGGGCTTGATGTCGCGATGGACGATCAGGCTGCGGTGCGCGTGGCTCACGGCGTCGCAGACGGTGAGGAACAGGCGCAGGCGCGCGGTGACGTCGAGCGTCGCGTCGTCGCAGTAGCGGTCGATCGGCACCCCCTCGACGAACTCCATGACGAGGTACGGCGTGCCGTCGGCCGTGGTGCCGCCGTCGAGCAGGCGGGCGATGTTCGGATGCTCGAGCCACGCCAGGATCTGCCGCTCGGTGCGGAACTGGCGGATGCGCTCGGGATCGAGCAGGCCGCGCACGACCTTGATGGCGACCTGCTGCAGGAACTCGTCGTCGTCGCGCTCGGCCAGGTGGACGGCGCCCATGCCGCCTTCGCCGATCATCCGCACCAGCCGGTACGGTCCGAGGCGTTCGAGCGGCGGGCGCGGTGCGGCCGTCACCTCGGCGACCGCATCCTTGACGACATCGCCGAGCGGACGGCCGGATTGCTCGGCCTGATCAGCGGCGAGCAGGCCGTGGACGAGTGCGGCCAGCTCCGCGTCGGCGGCGCCGCCGTCGACGAACGCGGCACGTTCGCCGTCGGGGCGCTCGAGGGCGGCCTCGAACAGCTGCTGCGCCGCGGCCCACCGTTCAGGTGTCATCGCGTGCCTGGTGACTGGCGGCGCCGACGTGGCGCTACTCCGTGGCGCCGGCGCCCTTGCTGGTGAGTTCGTGGCGCAGCCACGCCTTGGCCATGCGCAGCTCGCGGTCGACGGTGGCGGCCGAGACGCCGACGGCCTCGGCCGTCTCGTCGTAACTGAGACCGCCGAAGAAATGCAGTTCGACGATGCTGGCCTTGCGCGCATCGAAGGCCGCGAGGCGGTCGAGCACGTCGTGCAGGTCGAGCACGTCGACCGACGGACCGGAGATGACGGCGGCAACGTCTTCGAGTTCCACCTTCACCGCGCCGCCGCCGCGCTTCTGCCGCCGGCGGCTGCGGGCGTGGTCGACCAGCACACGGCGCATCGTGCGCGCCGCCACGGCCATGAAGTGAGCCTTGTCCTGCCACGAGACGTCGGCGTCGATGAGGCGCAGGTAGGCCTCGTGCACCAGCGCCCGGGTCTGCAGGGTGTGGTCGTCGCGCTCCGAGCGGAGCGCCCCGCGGGCGATGCGTGCGAGCTCGTCGTAGACCAGCGGCAGCAGGCGATCGAGCGCGGTGGCTTCGCCACCACGCCAGGCGTGCAGCAGGATCGTCGCGCTGGGCTCCACGGGTGACAGGATACTACTCGCTACGGCGGCCAGCGGCCAGCCGCTGGTCCCCGGCCGCTAGCCTTCGATCAGGAGCCACGACGGATCCTCGATGAACTCCTTGATCTTGACGAGGAACTGCACCGCCTCGCGGCCGTCGACGATGCGGTGGTCGTAGCTGAGGGCGAGGTACATCATCGGCCTGATCACGACCTGCCCGTTCACCGCGACGGCGCGGTCGGCGATCTTGTGGAGGCCGAGGATGCCCACCTGCGGCGGGTTGAGAATCGGCGTGCTCATCAGCGAGCCGAAGACGCCGCCGTTGGTGATCGTGAAGGTGCCGCCCTTCAGGTCCTCGAGCGTCAACGTGCCTTCGCCGGCGCGGGCCGCGAAATCCCGGACCGCCAGCTCGATGCCGGCAAATCCCAGGCGATCGGCGTCGCGCATCACCGGCACGACCAGGCCGCCCTCGGCGCCGACGGCCATGCCGATGTCGTAGTAGCGCTTGTAGACGATCTCGTCGCCCTGGATCTCGGCGTTGATGGCGGGGAAGGCCTTCAAGGCGCCGACGGCAGCCTTCACGAAGAACGACGTCAGCCCGAGATTCACGCCGTGCTTCTTCTGGAACGCTTCCTTGCGGCGGGCGCGGATGTCCATGACCGCCGTCATGTCGACCTCGTTGAAGGTCGTGAGCATGGCGGCGGTGCGCTGCGCTTCGACGAGCCGGCGGGCGATGGTGGCGCGACGCTTGGTCATGCGCACGCGCTCTTCCGTGCGCTCGCCCGGCGCCACCGGCGCGGGCGCGGGACGGGGGGCCGCCGGCGCCTTCGCGGCGGCCGCGGGCGGTGCGGATGCCGTTGCCGCTGCGGGCGCTGCCGCGGCGACGAACTCACGGACGTCCTGCTTGGTCACGCGAGGCCCGGACGCCGGCACGTCGGCCAGGCTGACGGCGTGTTCCCTGGCCACGTTCTTCGCCGCCGGCGTGGCCTTGGGGGCCGCGGTATCGGTAGCGGCTGGCGCCGGCGCCGCGACGGCCACCGCTGCGGCCGCGGCGGGTGCGGCGGGTGCGGCCGTCGTCGCGGTTGCCGACGGATCGAGCACCGCCAACACCTCGCCCACCTTCACGTCGGCGCCCTCGCCGTGCTTGATGCTCGTCAGCACCCCGGCACGATCGGCGCTCACCTCGAGATCGATCTTCTCGGTCTCGAGCTCCACGAGCGCCTCGCCGAGGGCCACCGCCTCGCCTTCCTTCTTCAGCCAGCGCGCGACCCGCGCTTCCACGACCGACTCACCGAGTTCCGGAACGACGATGTTGACCACGATTCCCTCTAGCCGCCAGCCGCTAGTCCCTAGCCGCTACGCGTTACTAAACCTGCTTCGCCACGACCCGATCGGCGTTGCCGACGTCGGCCTTGTCCTCGAACGCCTGCGCCACGACGGCGCGCTGGTTGACCTGGTGCCAGGTCGCCGAGCCTTCCGACGGGCTCGAGTTGCGGACGCGGCCGATGTAGCGCAGCGGCCAGCGGCCGTCGATGAGCCGCTCGAGCTCGGGCCGCACGAAGTCCCACGCGCCCATGTTCTCGGGCTCTTCCTGCACCCAGCAGACCTCGCGCAGCTTGCTGTAGCGATCGAAGAGCCCGCGCAGGGCCTCGGCCGGGAACGGGTAGATCTGTTCCATCCGCACCAGCGCGACGCCGGGGTTCGCCGTCCGTGCGTCGCTGGAGACGAGGTCGACGTAGACCTTGCCGCTGCACAGGACCAGGCGCTTCACCTTGCCCGGGCTCTTCGCGGCGGCGTCGTCGTCGATCACGAGCTGGAAGCGCCCCTGCGCCAGATCGCGCGCCGGCGACGCCACGAGCGGATGCCGCAGCAGGCTCTTCGGCGTGAGGATCACCAGTGGCAGCGGGTCGGTGTCGAGCAGCAACGCCTGGCGGCGCAGCACGTGGAAGTACTGCGCCGCAGTCGTGCAGTTGACGATGCGGATGTTCGTGTCGGCGGCGAGCTGGAGGAAGCGTTCGACGCGGGCGCTCGAGTGGTCGGGGCCCTGGCCCTCGTAGCCGTGCGGCAGCAGCAGCACGACCGACGGCGCCAGCCCCCACTTGGCGCGCCCCGACATCAGGTACTCGTCGAGAATGGTCTGCGCGCCGTTGATGAAGTCGCCGTACTGCGCCTCCCACAACACGAGCCGCTTCGGCTCCTGCAGGTTGTAGCCCAGCTCGAAGCCCAGCACGGCCAGCTCCGACAGCGCGCTGTTGTGGACCTCGAACGCCGCCCTGGCCTGCGGCAGGCGTTGCAGCGGCACGTGGCGATCGCCGGTGACGGCGTCGTGCAGCACCGCATGGCGATGGCTGAAGGTGCCGCGCTCGACGTCCTCGCCGGTGAAGCGGATCGGGATGCCGTCGGCGAGGGCCGACGCCAGCGCGAGTTCCTCGGCCGCGGCCCAGTCGACCGTGGCGGCGTCGGGAGTGGCCAGCATCGACCGGCGCCGTTCGCGGCCGCGCTCCAGTTTCTTGTGCACCGTGAAGCCGGCCGGCACCTGCGACAGGGCGTCGTTGAGCGCCGCGAGCTGCTCGAGCGGCACGGCCGTCTGCACGCGGGCCGCGGCGCCGCCGGGCGGCACCGCCGGCACCTCGGGCGCGTAGTGCTCTTCGGGCTTCAGCCCCGCGTAGGCGGCTTCCATCGTCGCGCCGTGCGACGCCACCATCGCCTCGGGCACGCCGGCCGGCACCGCGCCCGCCGCGACGAGCGCCTCGGCGTACTGCTGGCGCACGGTCGGATGCGTGGCGACCTGCTGATAGAGCTGCGGCTGCGTGAACGCCGGCTCGTCGCCCTCGTTGTGACCGTGGCGCCGGTAGCCGACGAGATCGATCAGGAAGTCGAGGCCGAAGCGCTGGCGGTAGGCCCACGACAACCGCGCCGCCTCGATACACGCCACGGGATCGTCGGCGTTGACGTGCGTGATCGGGATCTTGAACCCGCGGGCGAGGCCGCTGGCGTAGCTGGTCGAGAACGACTCGTGGGGATCGGCGGTGAAGCCGAGCTGGTTGTTCGCGATGATGTGAATCGTGCCGCCGACGTCCCATCCGGTCAGGCGCGAGAGGTTCAGCGTCTCGGCCACGATGCCCTGGCCAGGGAACGCGGCGTCGCCGTGGATCAGGATGCCCAGCACGTCCTGTGGCCTGAGCACGGGCGCGCCGGGAGCACTCGTCGACGTGCCGGCGGCGCGCGCCATGCCGACGAGCAGCGGATCGACGGCCTCCAGATGGCTCGGGTTCGGCGGCATCGAGATCACCAGCGTCTGCGGCCGGTCGGGCTGCTCGACGCGGGCGCCGGCGTGGTACTTCACGTCGCCCATCCAGCCGAGGTCGACGCGGTTGCCGCGGGCCAGGATCGGATCTTTGAACTCCGCCAGGATCTGCGCGTAGGACTTCCGCATCACGTGCGCGAGCACGTTGAGGCGGCCGCGGTGTGCCATGGCGATCAGCACGTGCTTGACGCCCGCGGCGGCCGCATCGGCGATGATCTCGTCGAGCACCGGGATCATCAGGTCGAGGCCCTCGATCGAGAACCGCGTCTTGCCCGGGAACGTGCGCTGCAGGAAGCGCTCGAACACCTCGACCTGGGTGATGCGGTCGAGCAGTT
>CADEDM010000111.1:0-14946 GCA_902826065.1 uncultured Acidobacteriota bacterium
TGCCGAAGACCATCGACAACGACATCGTCGGCACGACCAGCTGCTTCGGCTTCGATACGGCGGTCTCGTTCGCCGCGGATGCCATCGACCGCCTCCACACCACGGCGCAGTCGCACAAGCGCGTGATGGTCGTCGAGGTGATGGGCCGCTACGCCGGGTGGATCGCGTTGCACGCCGGCATGGCCGGCGGCGCCGACGTGATCCTGATTCCGGAGATCGAGTACGACATCGAGAAGGTGGCAGAGCACATCCGCCGGCGCGATCAGTGGGGCGCGGCGTTCAGTATCGTCGTGGTGGCCGAAGGGGCCAAGCCGGTCGGCGGCTCGACCATCGTCAAGGCGGCCGCAAAGCCCGGCGTGGTGGAGCGACTGGGCGGCATCGGCGAGCAGCTCACCGCGGCGCTGCAGCAGATGACGGGGAAAGAGGCCCGCAACGTCGTACTGGGCCATCTGCAGCGCGGTGGATCGCCGACCTCGTTCGATCGCGTGCTGGCGACCCGCTTCGGCGCCAAGGCGGTGGAGCTCGTGCGCCGCGGCGTGTTCGGCCGGATGGTGGCCAACAACCCGCCGGACATCGTGCACATCCCGCTCGCCGACGTCGTCAACCGCTGCAAGACGGTGCCGCTCGACTACGACCTGATCACCGCCGCGCGCGGCATCGGCGTGTCGCTGGGCGACTGACGCCGCGCGTCAGCTCACGCTGCGCAGCACCTCGAGATACTTCAGCGCCCCGCCGGTGTTGAAGAGCACCACCGACTCGTGCGCCTTCATGCGCCCGCTGGCGAGCAGCACGCGCGCCGCAGACAACGCGGCGGCGCCTTCCGGCGCGGCCGAGATCCCCTCGAGTCGTCCGATGGCGATCATGTCGTCGACCATCTGCCGGTCGGTGACCTTCAGCGCGGTACCGCCACTCTCGCGGATCGCGCGCAGCACCAGGAAGTCGCCGATCGCCTTCGGCACGCGCAGGCCGTGCGCCTGAGTATCCGGGGCCTCCCACATCTCGGCGCGCTCGGTGCCTTCTTCGAACGCGCGCACGATCGGGGCGCAGCCGGTGGGCTGCACGGTCACCATCTTGGGCCGCTTGGCGTCGATCCAGCCCATGGCCTCCATCTCGTCGAAGGCCTTCCACATACCGACCATGCCGGTCCCGCCGCCGGTGGGATAGATGATCCAGTCGGGCAGTTCCCAGCCGAGTTGCTCGGCGATCTCGTAGCCCATCGTCTTCTTGCCTTCGGCGCGATAGGGCTCCTTCAGCGTCGAGACGTCGTACCAGCCGAGTTCCTTCGCCTTGGCGCCCGCCATCTTGCCGGCGTCGGTGATGAGACCGTCGACCAGCGTCACGTTGGCGTCGTAGAGGCGGCACTCGTCGATGAACGGCTGCTTGGCGTCGCGCGGCATGAAGATCTCGCAGCGGATCCCGGCCGCCGCGGCGTAGGCGGCGGCGGCGTTGCCGGCGTTCCCGGCGGTCGGCAGCGTGATGGTGGTCGCGCCCAGGGCCTTGGCGCGCGTCACTGCGGTCGACTGGCCACGGGCCTTGAACGACTGCGTCGGATTGAACGACTCGTCCTTGACGTAGAGGCAGTCGAGACCGACGGCGTCACCGAGGCGGAACGTGCGCAGCAGCGGCGTGTAGCCCTCGCCCAGTGCCACTGGCGTCTCGCCGGGGAAGATGGGCAGCATCTCGAGATAGCGCCACATGTCCGACCGGCGTCCGGCCAGGCTCTCACGCGACCACTTGCGGGCCCGCGCCATGTCGTAGCGCGCGAACAGCGGCATGCCGCACGCGGGGCAGGTGTGGTGCCGCTCGCGGGCGCGAAACGGGCCCGCGCCACAGGGGACGCTGCATTCGAGATGACTGAAGAACATAGCGGCTTGGGGCTGGCGGCTAGGGGCCAGCCAATCGAGCTGTTCCGCTGCGCGGTGCGCGCCAATCGCACCCTTCCGCAACGGCCGTCGTTCTTCTGGGCAACGCCGTGCCCGACGACTAGCCGCTAGCCGCTAGCCGCGAGCCGCTGCAGGTCACTTCCCGAGCAGTTCCTCGTCCTTCTTCTTCTGCAGGTCGTCGATGGCCTTCACCGCGCCGTCGGTGATCTTCTGCACCTCGTCGAGGCCGCGCTTCTCGTCGTCTTCCGAAATCTGATGGTCCTTGAGCAGCTTCTTGAGCCGGTCGTTGGCGTCGCGGCGCACCGTGCGCACGTGATTGCGGCCCTCTTCGGCCGCCTTGTGCACGTGGCGCGAGAGTTCCTTGCGGCGTTCCTCGGTAAGCGCCGGGATCGGAATGCGAATGACCTTGCCGTCGTTGGCCGGGTTCAAGCCGAGGTCGGACATGCGGATGGCCTTCTCGAGGCTGGCCATCGTCGACGGGTCGAAGGGCTGCGCGACGATGAGCGACGGCTCAGGAATCGACAGGGTGGCCACCTGATTGAGGGGCATCTTGGCGCCGTAGGCCTCGACCATGATGTTCTCGAGCAGCCCGGTGCTGGCGCGGCCGGTACGCACGCCGGCGAGCTCGCGGCGCACGTGCTCGATCTGCCCGTCCATCCGCTTCTTGCTCTCGGCGAAGAGTTCCTTGAGATCGTTGACGTCCATGCCTCAGTCCCGTCCAGGGTGTGACGTGGTCATCCGAGCCGCTGGCCCCCTGGCCGCCAGCCGCTGGTCGAGTCTAGCTCGTGACCGTCGTCCCTACCGCCTCGCCGCTCACCACCCGTCGCACGTTGCCCGGCGTGCGCAGGTTGAAGACGACGATCGGCAGCTTGTTGTCCATGCAGAGCGAAATCGCGGTCGCGTCCATCACCTGGAGGCGGTCCTGCAGCACCTGCAAGTACGAGATGCGCTCGTAGCGTGTCGCGGTCGGATCCTTGACCGGATCGGCGGTGTAGATGCCGTCGACCTTGGTGGCCTTCAGGATGACGTCGGCCTTCACCTCCATCGCGCGCAACGCCGCCGCGGTGTCGGTGGTGAAGTAGGGGTTGCCGGTGCCGGCGGCGAAGACGACGACGCGGCCCTTTTCGAGGTGGCGAATAGCGCGCCGGCGGATGAACGGCTCGGCGACGGCCCGCATCTCGATCGCCGACAGCACGCGGGTCGCCACGCCCTGTGTCTCGAGCGCGTCCTGCAGCGCCAGCGCGTTCATGACCGTCGCCAGCATGCCCATGTAGTCGGCGGTCGAGCGGTCCATGCCGCGGGCGCTGGCGGCGATGCCGCGGAAGATGTTGCCGCCGCCGATGACGATGGCGGTCTGCACGCCCATCGCCTGGATGCCGGCGACTTCCGAGGCGATCCGGTTGGCGACGTCGGCGTCGATGCCGTACGTGCCGTCGCCCATGAGGGCTTCGCCCGAGAGTTTCAGGAGGACGCGGGTGTAGTGGGCGGTAGCGGCGGGAGCAGCGGGCGGAAGGGACATCTCAGGCGGGCATTATAGGCCAGCGGCGCGCCGCCCGGTCGGGGCGGCGGCCGCTGACGCAGGCCTACTCGGCGACCTGCTCGCCGAGCTTGAAGCGCACGAAGCGCGACACGGTGATGTTCTCGCCGGTCTTCGCGGTCGCCGCCTGCAGCATCTGCTGGATCGTGACGCTGGGATCGCGAACCGAGGGCTGCTCGAGCAGGCACACCTGCGAGTAGAAGCTGCCCAGCTTGCCCTCGACGATCTTGTCGATGACGTTCGCCGGCTTGCCCGAGCCCTCGAACTGCCCGCGGTAGATGTCCTTCTCCTTCTCGAGCTCGGCGGAAGGCACCTGCTCGCGGCTGACGAAGCGCGGATCGGCCGCGGCGACGTGCATCGCGATCTCCTTGGCGAGCGCCTGGAAGTCGTCGGTGCGGGCGACGAAGTCGGTTTCGCAGTTGACCTCGACGAGCACGCCGACCTTGCCGCCCATGTGGATGTAGTGACCGACGACGCCTTCCTTGGTGGCGCGGCCGGCGCGCTTGGAGGCGCTGGCGACCCCCTTCTTGCGCAGGATCTCGATCGCCTTCTCCATGTCGCCGTTCGACTCGGCGAGGGCCGCCTTGCAGTCCATCATCCCCGCGCCGGTCTTGTCGCGCAGCTGCTTCACCATCTCTGCCGTGATTGCCATGTCCGTCTCCACGAGTGGGCCTGTCTGCCGCCCGTCGCGCCCGCAGGCGCGGTACAAAAGAAGGCCGGCCGGAGGTGCGCTCCAGGCCGGCCGGTGTTCGCGCTGGTGCGTTGACGCTAGGCCGGGGTCACTGGGGCTTCGGCGCGCTGCGGACGGCGGATCGCCGCCGGACGCACCGTGCGCGCGGCCTCGTCGGCCGCCGCCTGCTCGGCATCCGCCGCCGCCTGATCGGCGCGGCGCGATTCGCGTTCGGCCTGGCCGTCGAGCACGACGTCGGCGACGCGCGCGGCGAACAGCTTGATCGAGCGCAGCGCGTCGTCGTTGCCGGGGATCACGAAGTCGACTTCGTCGGGATCGCAATTGGTGTCGACGATGCCGATGACCGGAATCTTCAGCTTGCGCGCCTCGTCGACGGCAATCTTTTCCTTGCGGGTGTCGACGACGAAGAGGGCATCGGGCAGCCGCGACATGTTGCGGATGCCGTCGAGGTTCTTCTGCAGCTTCCGCTTCTCCTTCTCGGCCCGGGCGATTTCCTTCTTGGGCATGAAGTCGTAGCGGCCGTCGGTGGCCATCGCCTCGAGATCGCGCAGGCGCGCGATGCTGCGCTGGATGGTGGAGAAGTTGGTGAGCAGGCCGCCGAGCCAGCGCTCGTTGATGTAGAACATGCCGCAGCGGGCCGCTTCGGTCGCAATGACGTCCTGCGCCTGGCGCTTGGTGCCGACGAAGAGAAGCGTCCGGTCCTCGGCCGCCAGGCGGCGGACGTAGTCCTCGGCGTCGCGGAACAGCTTCACCGTCTTGCCGAGGTCGAGGATGTAGATGCCGCTGCGTTCGCCGAAGATGTAGGGCTTCATCTTCGGGTTCCAGCGCTTCGTCTGGTGACCGAAATGCACGCCTGCTTCGAGCAGGTCCTTCATCGCGAGTGGTGCCAAGCGTCCTCCGTCCATCGTTCGCCTACCGCTTGCTGAACTGGAACCGCTTGCGCGCGCCAGCCAGACCGTACTTCTTGCGTTCCTTCGCCCGCGCGTCGCGCGTGAGCAGACCGTCTTTCTTCAGCGTGCCGCGCAGCTCGAGGTTGAACGAGCACAGCGCGCGCGCGATGCCGAGGCGGATGGCGCCGGCCTGTCCGGCCACGCCGCCGCCGGCGACCGTGCACAGCACGTCGAACTTGTCGCTGGTCTCGGTGAGGAGCAGCGGGGTCTTGACCGCGATGCGCAGCGATTCGGTGGGGAAGAACTCCGCGAACTCGCGGTGGTTCACGGTAATCGTGCCCGATCCGGGCCGCAGGAACACGCGCGCGGTCGACGTCTTGCGCCGTCCGGTCGCGTAGAACTGGGAAGCCGCCACGTTATGCCACCTCGAACGAAGTCGGTTGCTGCGCCTGGTGCGGATGCGTCGCGTCGGCGTAGACCTTGAGTTTTCCGTACATCGCATCCCCGAGCGCCGTCTTCGGCAGCATGCCGCGGACCGCCTCTTCCACCAGCCGCTCCGGCTTGCGCTGACGGACGATCTTGGCGCGTTCTTCGCGCAATCCGCCTTCGTAGCCCGAGTGGTAGCGATACAGCTTCTGATCGTCCTTGCGCCCGGTGAGTTTCACCTTGGCGGCGTTCACGATGACGACGTGGTCACCGGTGTCGATGAACGGGGTGTAGGACGGCTTGTGCTTGCCCTGCAGCATCTTGGCTGCGGCCGTGGCCACCCGTCCGAGCACCCGGCCCTCGGCGTCGATCACGTGCCATTTGCGCGACACCGTCTTGGGTGTCGCCACGAACGTTCGCATCGTTTCAGTACCCTTCCTGCGCTTGCCGGTCAACGGCAAACCCAAATCATACGGGTGATTGACGTTATGGGTCAAGACGCAACTCGTCATGCGCACCATGACGCAGCGCCGACGCCCGGTCGGCCAGGCGACGCCTGACGCGCTGCAGTCGAGCGCCAAAAAAACGACGGACACCGGCGGCATAAATCACGGAACTGTGAGAATTGCTGCGCAAGTCGTTCCTGGCCTCTGCTAGCCGATGCACGGCCTTGCACCCTTCTGCAGCCCGGCCGTCGCCGCCGTCTGCCCGCGCCTGCACGCCGATTCGTGGCGCTAAGTTGCACGATTGTCAGGAGTTCGACTCCTGTTCCGGCGGGCAGTTACCGATAGCTTCCTACGGAAGCGTCCCCATGGCCATGCACGAGACGGACGGAAAAAACTGTGAGCCGCATTCAGTTTCGTCAGTGCGGATCCTGCCAGTGAGCCGACAGATGACGCCCGAGAGCCACAGTTTCGGGCGATTTCATGGCCGGGCCAGAACTCTCGGGGTTGGTACTGGGTTTGCCCTGACCGGCTCGGCGGGCCGGCGGGACATGCGAATTCCGGCGAGAGAAGGGAAGGCGTCGTAGTGCTGTTCAACAGAAGCAAGCCGGTGGTCGGGCTCGACATCGGGTCGAGTGCCGTCAAGGCGATCGAACTCAAGAAGTCGGGGCGAGGCTTCAAGGTGACGGCGATCGGTGTCGAGCCGGTGCCGCCCGACAGCATCGTCGACGGCGCCATCATCGACGCCGGCGCAGTGACCGACGCCGTGCGCCGGCTGCTGCAGTCGCCGCGCTTCAAGGCCAAGGACGTCGTCGCGTCGCTCTCGGGCAGCTCGGTGATCGTCAAGAAGATCAGCCTGCCGGTGATGAGCGAGTCCGACCTCGCCGACTCGATCCAGTGGGAGGCCGAGCAGTACATCCCGTTCGACATCGCCGACGTCAATCTCGACTACGAGATCCTGACGCCCGCGGCCGAGCGGCAGGGCACGATGGACGTGCTGCTGGTCGCGGCGAAGAAGGACAAGATCGCCGACTACACCGGCGTCGTCAGCGCCGTCGGCAAGACCCCGGTGGTCGTCGACGTCGACGCGTTCGCGCTGCAGAACGCCTTCGAGACCAACTACGCCGACGACGCGGGCAAGGTGGTGGCCCTCGTCAACGCCGGCGCCAGCGCCATCAACATCAACCTGGTGCAGGGCAGCACGTCGCTGTTCACGCGCGACGTCAGCATCGGCGGCAATGCCTTCACCGAGGCGGTGCAGAAGGAACTGGGGCTGCCGTTCGACGGCGCCGAGGACGCCAAGCGCGGCCTGCCGGTCGACGGCGTGCGGCCCGAGGACGTCTCGCCGGTGCTGCACGCGGTGATGGAGAACGTGCTGCTCGAGATCGAGAAGACGTTCGACTTCTACAAGGCCACGTCGGCCAGTGACCGCATCGACCGCGTGGTCGTCAGCGGCGGGGCGTCGCTGGTCGAACACTTCGAAGGCGCGCTGCGCGAGCGCCTCGGCTGCGAGGTCGACCGATTCGACCCGTTCCGGAACGTGCCGATTGATCCAGCGGCGCTGAACGGCGGTGCCGCCGCCGACTACGCGCCCGTATGCGCAGTGGCCCTCGGCCTGGCGCTCCGCAAGGAGGGGGACCGGTGATCCGCGTCAATCTGGTCAAGGAACGGCCGCGGCCGGCCGACAACAAGCCGGTCTTCGACGAGGCCAAGAAGATCGCGCTGGGCGGCAGCCTGATCCTGCTGCTGGCCTTCGCCTACGTGGGCTGGAGCTACTGGAACCTCGGCGAGACCGCCGCGCAGGTCGAACGCGACATCGAGGCGGCCCGGGTCGAAGAGCAGCGCCTCAACCAGGTCATCTCCGAGGTGCGCGCGTTCGAAGCGCGTCGTGCGCAGCTCGAGCAGCGCGTCGGGCTGATCGAGGAACTGCGGCGCGGACAGACGGCGCCGGTGCACATCCTCGATCAGGTGAGCCGCAGCCTGCCCGACATGGTGTGGCTGACGAAGATGTCGCAGAGCAACTACGACCTCACGCTCGAGGGCAACTGCCTCACGCTGACGGCGCTGTCGGACTTCGTCGGGGCGCTGGAGCACTCGCGCTACTTCGCGCGCCCGGTCGAGATCCTGAACAGCGAGGTCGTGCCGGCGACGACGACCACGCCCGAGCTGATCAAGTTCTCGGTGAAGGCCACCTTCCAGATGGCCGGCCTCAAGTCGACGGCGGCCGCGGCCACGACCCCGGGCGCCCCGGCCGTGCCGCCCGCCACGAAGGGAGCCGGCCGTGGCTAGCCTGCAGATGAACAAGCTGCCCTGGTGGGGGCAGTTGCTGGTCTTCACGCTCGTCGGCGCGGTGGTCGTCGGCGGCTACTACTACTTCTACGAGGCCGAGCAGCGCGCGCAGCTCGAGGTGCGCCAGGGCGAACTGGCCGCCATCCGCGGCCGCATCGACCAGGGCATGGCGACGGCGCGCAAGCTGCCGGAGTTCCGCGCCGCCGTCGGCGACCTCGAAGGCCGGCTCGAGAGCCTGAAGGCGATTCTTCCCGAAGAGAAGGACGTCGCCGATCTGCTGCGCCGCCTGCAGACGCTGGCGTCGCAGTCGAACCTGACCATCCGCCACTTCCGGCCGCGCGCCATCGCCATGAAGGAGCTGCACGCCGAGTGGCCGATCGAGCTCGAGGTCGAGGGTGCGTATCACAACGTCGGCCAGTTCCTCGACCGCGTCAGCAAGCTGCCGCGCATGATCAACGTCGGCACGATGGAGATGACCACCGTGACCACGCCGCGTGCGGGCGCCACGGTGCGAGTGACCTGCACCGCCATGACGTTCGTGCTGAACGACCAACCGGCTTCACCTACCCCGACTCCCGGAGCGCCGGCCGCCAGCGGGCCCGCGAAGAAGACCGAATGACGCGCCTGACTCTCGTCTTCGTGACGGTGCTGCTGACCAGCGCCGCCTTCGCCCAGGCGCCGGCGGCGACGCCGGCGCCGGTACCGCCGGCCCCTGCGGCCGCGGTCGCGCCTGCCGACGCTCACCTGCCGACGCCGCCGGCCGATTTCACCTACAGCAGCGGCGGCCGTCGCGATCCGTTCATGTCCCTCGCGAAGATCGGCGCCGACCCGGGGGCCCCGCCCGCCCCTGGCGACCGCCCCAAGGGTGCGGCCGGTATCACCGTCGACGAGCTGTCCGTCAAGGGCATCGTCTTCACCAGCGGTTCCTTCGTGGCGATCGTCTCCGGCGCCGACGGCAAGGGCCAGACCTACAGCGTCCGCGCGGGCAGCAAGCTCTACGACGGCACGGTGCGCGCCATCGACGCGCGCTCGGTCGTGATTCTGCAGCAAGTCAGTGATCCGCTGTCACTTCAGAAGCAGCGTGAAGTGCGGAAACTCCTCCGCACTCAGGAAGAGGGCAAATGATGCTCCGGCGAATGGCTCCACTTGTGACGGTTGTGGCCTGTGTCACCGCGCTGGCGGGACACGTGGCCGCAGTCGGTGCCGCGGCGGCGGGATCGGCAGCGATCCCCGAACTGCGCGCCGTCTCGACGCGCGATGAAGGGCGGGTCCGCTCCGTCGTCATCGAGGCGAGCGAGCCGGTGGCCTACGTCACCTCGCAGCCCGATCCGCTCACGGTCCTCGTCGACCTGCGCAACGTGCGGGCCGAGGGCGTGCAGCCGGCGGCGCCGCAGGGCCTCTCGCCCCTGGGGGGCGTGAAGGTCGAGCACAGCACCGCGGCCGACGGCACACCGCTGGCCCGCGTGCGCGTGCGCCTCGACCGCGCGGCCGCGCACCGGGTGCGCACCAGCCGCAATCTCATCCTGGTCGAAGTCGACCGCGGCGCCGCGTCCGCGGCCCCGGTGAGCGCGGCGCCTACCGCGCTGACCTCGGCCGCCACGACGCGCGTGGCCGCAACCGAGCTGCGCGCCGTCCGCGCCTCGCGCACCGGCGACCAGGTGACGGTGGCGATCGTCGGCAACGGCGCGCTCAAGGCGACCACGGTCGAGGAAGCGAAGGACCTGCCGGCCCGCGTGCTGCTCGACTTCGAGGGCGTCGCGGCCGGACGTGCCGTGCCCGCCACGGTGAACGTGAACCAGGCTGAGGTGTCGCGCGTGCGCGTGGCGACCAACAGCCGCACGCCGCTCGTCACCCGTGTCGTCGTCGATCTCAAGAAGAAGGTGCCGTACACGGTCGAGGCCGCCGGCGCCGATGGCGAAGAAGTGCGGGTCGTGTTCGCGGCGGCTGACGCACCGGCGGCGGCACCCGCGCCGACCACGCCCGTCGCGGTCTCGGCGCCCGAGCCCGCGCCGCTGACCGTGCCCGTGGTTGCTGCCCCGGCGCCCGAGCCGGCGCCCGTGGCCGCCACGCCGGTGGCGCCGCGTGTCGAGCCGGCCGCCGTGCCCGTGGCGCCGCGCCTCGAGCCGGCCGCCGTGCAGGTGCCCGCCCAGGCGCCGGCGACGACGATGATGGCGGCCGATCCCGCGCCCGAGCGCGCCCGCTTCACCGGGCATCCGGTGTCGCTCGACTTCCAGGGCGCGGACCTGCGCGCCGTGCTGCGCACGTTCTCCGAGATCAGCGGCCTGAACGTGGTGATCGATCCCGCGATCAACGGCACCGTCGACGTCTCGCTGCGCGACGTGCCGTGGGACCAGGCGCTCGACATCATCCTCAAGTCGAACAAGCTCGGCTACTTCGTCGACGGCACCATCGTGCGCATCGCGCCCCTGGCGGTGCTGGCCGACGAGGAAGCGCAGCGCCGCAAGCTCTCCGACGAGCAGGCGCTGGCCGGGGAGCTGCGCGTGCTGACGCGCCCGCTCAGCTACGCCAAGGGCGGCGACCTGATCCCGATCCTCACGCGGAGCGCGCTGTCGAGCCGCGGTGAAGTGCAGGTCGACCCCCGCACGAACACCGTGATCATCCGCGACCTGCCGGCGCGCCTCACCGCCGCCGATCAGCTGCTGACCGCGCTCGACCTGCCGCAGCCGCAGGTGGAAATCGAAGCGCGCATCGTCCAGACCACCCGCGACTTCGCCCGCAACATCGGCGTGCAGTGGGGCGTGAGCGGCAAGGTGGCGCCGGAACTCGGCAACACCTCGCCCCTGGCCTTCCCGAACACCGGCAGCATCACCGGCCGGACCACGGGCATCCAGGGCCCCGACGCGTTGCCCACCGGCGTCAATCTCGGCGTCGCCAACGCCACGAGCGCGCTGGGCCTGGCCCTCGGCTCGATCAACGGTGCGGTCAACCTCGACGTCGCGCTGAGCGCCCTCGAGCGCAGCGGCCAGGGCCGCCTGCTCTCGACGCCGCGCGTCTCGACGCAGAACAACGTGGAAGCCGAGATCACGCAGGGCGTGCAGATCCCGATTCAGACGGTCGCCAACAACACCGTCACCGTCACGTTCAAGGACGCGGCCCTGACGCTGAAGGTGACGCCGCAGATCACCGCGTCGAACACCGTCATCATGCGCGTCAACCTCGAGAACGCGGCCCCCGACTACAGCCGCGCCATCAACGACATCCCGCCCATCGACACGCAGCGCGCCGTGACCACGGTGCTGGTGGCCGACGGCGAGACCACGGTCATCGGCGGCATCTATCTGAGCCGCGAGCAGTCGGTGCAGGGCCGCACGCCGCTGCTCTCGCGCGTGCCGCTGCTCGGCTGGCTGTTCAAGCGCGACGAAATGAGCGACGAGAGCCGCGAGCTGCTCATCTTCATCACGCCGCGGATCACCAAGGGCTGATCGGCCGACACGCATCTACGAGGCAGAGGACATCATGCGAGTTTCGATTGCGACTCATCGGTTGGCGGCGCTGCTCGTGGCGGGCACCGCGATGTTCGCCAGCGCCTGCGGCGACGTGGCGCGGACGGGCCGGTCGCCGGCCTATCTCCAGCTGGTACGGTTCGATGCCGCCAGCGGCGCCGATCCCGAAGAGTTCGGCGGCACGTTGCTCTCGGACGTGGTGACGGTGGTCGAAGTGAAGCGCGGCGAGGAAACGTTCTTCGTCGACTCGTTCTTCAACGACATCGGACGCATGGAGTTCCGGGTCGGCCTGAAGGATCCCGGTCCGCTGGCGGCGCCGACGGCGGCGTCGAGCCTGAACGCGATCACGATCAACCGCTACCGGGTCCAGTACATCCGCTCCGACGGCCGCAATACCCAGGGCGTCGACGTGCCGTACACGTTCGACGGCGGCGCCACCATCACGGTGCCGCCCGCCGGCACCGCGGTCGCGACCTTCGACATCGTCAAGCACACCGCGAAGCTCGAGGCGCCGCTCCTCGCGCTGCGCGGGCTGGGCGGCGCCCAGATGGTCAACACCATCGCGCAGGTGACGTTCTGGGGCACCGATCAGGCCGGTAACGAAGTCACCGTCAGCGGCAACATCTCGATCACGTTCGGCAACTTCGCCGATCCCGAGTAGGCAGGAAAGGATTCGCGTCGTGACGTTCCCAATGTCTCGAGCCATCACCACGACCGCCACCGCGCTGGCGGCCGCGTTCTGCCTGGCCGGCTGCACGGTCAAGAAGACCGAAGCGCCGCCGCTGGCCGGCCCGTCAGAGCTGGGCCTGTCGCTCTTCAACACGATCTCGCCGGACGAGATCCCGCAGGACGGGATCGCCCAGTCCCAGATCCAGATTCTGGCGCGCGGCCCCGACGCCCGTCCGATCAGCGGCGTCACGATGCGGGTGGAGACCCGTTTCGGCGGCGTGCTGATGGACTATGGCCGCCTGTCGGCCCGGCAGGTCACCACCGGCTCCGACGGCATCGCGCGTCTCAGCTACACCGCGCCGCCGGCCGTCGCCGACCCCGTCGACAACTACTCGGTGGTGGAGTTTCTGATCACGCCGATTGGCTCCAACTTCCAAAACGCCAACTACCGGAGCATCGAGCTCCGGTTGTTCCCGAAGGACGGTGTCAACCCGCCCAACGGCACACCGGTCCCGAGTTTCGTCGTGACGCCGACGCCGGTGACGACCTACACGCCGGTGACGTTCGACGCCTCGGCCACGGTGGATGAGGGCCGTCCGTGCGGCGGCGACTGCCTCTACGCCTGGGACTTCGGCGACGGGTCGCAGGCCACCGGCCAGGTCGTGGGCCACGAGTTCCGCACCGCCGGCAGCTTCACCGTGCGCCTGACGGTCACCGACGTGCGCGGCAGGTCGGCCTCGACCGTGCAGGCCGTGACGGTGACGCAGACGGCCCGGCCGACCGCGTCCTTCACCTTCTCGCCGGCGGCGCCGCGCTTCGGCCAGGTGGTCTTCTTCAACGCTGCGGCGTCCACCGCAGCTCCAGGACACCGCCTCGTGGCATACGATTGGGACTTCGGCACCGGTCGGGAAGGCTATGGCGTGAGCGTGTCCAAGACGTACGATATCGACCTGATTCCGCCTGGCGCCATCAGCGGCGACGAGATCACGTTCAACGTCACGCTGACCGTCACTGACGACACGTTCCAGCCCACCGGCACGGGCGTGGTGATGAACCCGGTGAAGATCAAGGTTCCGTAGGAGAGACGTGTCACCGTCGCGCATCGACGAGCTGCGGCGCCGGGTCCAAAACGACCCGGCGTCGATCGCCTTCGCCCAGCTCGCGGAGGAATACCGCCGGGCGGGACAGACCGACGAGGCTGTCCGGATCTGCCGTGACGGGCTGACCCGCCACCCCGGCTATCTGTCGGCGCGGGTCACGCTGGGCCGCGCCCTGCTCGACCTCGGGGAACTGGGCGAGGCGCGCGGCGAGTTCGAGTTCGTCGTCGCCGAGGCGCCCGAGAACCTGGCCGCCGTCCGCGGCCTCGCCGAGATCTCGCACCGCGAAGGGCAGACCGCCGAGGCGCTGACCTATTACCAGCGGGCGCTGGCGCTCTCGCGCCACGACCCGGAGATCGAAGAGATCGTCCAGCAGCTCTCGCGGCAGGTAGGCGCCGCGTCCGGGCCGTCGAACGGGCTGTCGTTCGAAGAGGCCCACCAGGAGTTGCTGTCGGCAGCCGAGCGGGTGCCGTTGGCGCCCGCGCCGGCGGTGCCCGCGGCCACCGCCATCGGCCCAGAGGGAAGCACGGCGCCATTCGACTTCGACCGGCTGGTCGCGGCGCTGGGCACGCCCACGGCGCCGCCTCAGTTCGAGGCCGCCGTCACGGGACACGCCGCGGTCGCCCCCATCGAGTTGCCAGAGCCCGTCGATCTCGGGCCGAATCCATTCGCCGCGCTGGAGGCCGAACTGCGCGCGCACGAGCCCGTGCCGGTGGAGAAGCCGCGGCCCTGGGACGCCACGCCCGCCGACGAGACCGCGGCGGAGGCCACGACCTGGGACCTCGGCACCGAGCCAGCCGTCGACCTGTCGCCGACGCCGGTCGCCGGCGATTCGCACGAGTTGGCGCCGCTGACGGAGCCCGTGCCGATGGCCGATGCGGACCCCGCATTTGCCGAGGCGCTCGCTGCCGAGCCCGAGTCGCTGCCGCAGTTGGCGGCCGAGGCTGCGCCAGCGGCGGCGCTGTTCGAGGCCGTCGAGACAATCACCACCCCGGACGCGGCCTTCGAGCCGGTGGAACCATCCGACGCGGCCCCCTCACTGCCCCCGGAGGACGTTCTGGAGGACAACAGGCTCAGCGATCCGGTGGAGATGCTCGAGGCGTCCACCGCCGCTCCGGATGAACCGTCGCCGATCGACGCGCTGCTGGCGGCGCCGGTGCCCTACAGGGAGCCTCGCGGGGCCGCGGCGTTGCCGGTCGAGGGCCTCGCCGACGGACCGCCGTTGCCGACTCCGGCGTTCGACCTCGACGCCGCCGCGCCGCCCGCCCCGTCCGAGCACGCCACGGCACCCGCCAAGAAGGGCGACGACGTCCTCGGCGATCTCGAGAGCTGGCTGAACACGCTGCACGACCGCTCCGGCGACTAGTCGCGACGCGCGAGGCGCGTTGCGTCCCCTTTGACATGCCCCCGTCCCCTGACCTCGCCGCCGCGCGCCTGACCGCTGCGCGCAACTGCCTGGCGCCGCACGGGCTTGGCGCGCTGCTGGTGACCTCGCCGGTGAACGTGGGCTACTTGACGGGCGTCCGCGCGTCGGCCGGCCTCGTCGTGGTGCATCCG
>CADEDM010000111.1:15046-16200 GCA_902826065.1 uncultured Acidobacteriota bacterium
GTCGAATTCCGTGAGACGTCAGGTTTGGTCGAACGCCTGAGAGCTGTGAAAGACCCGTGGGAACTGGGCCGGTTGCGGGAGGCCGGCCGCCGGCTGTCCGAAGTGGCGGCGTGTATACTCCCAAAGGTGTTGTCGGGCTGCACGGAACGGCAGATCGCCTGGGAAATCGAACTGGCGCTTCACGACGCCGGGTTCGAGCGCCCGGCGTTCGAGACCATCGTCGCCTCGGGCCCGATGGCCGCCCGGCCTCATCATCGGTCGGGCGACCGGCAGATCTCGGCCGGCGAGCTGGTCGTGGTCGACTTCGGCGGCGTGCTCGACGGCTACGCGGTCGACATGACCCGCACCGTGGCCGTGGGCGACGTGCCGGCCGAGCACCTGGCCTGGCGGGTCGCGGTCGGCGAAGCCCAGGGGGCCGCCATCGCGGCGTGCGGCCCCGGCGTCCTGCCCTCGGCGATTGACGCCGCCGCTCGTACGGTGCTCGACCGCGCCGGCCTCGGCGACCGCTTCGTCCACAGCACCGGGCACGGGCTCGGGCTCGAGGTCCACGAACGGCCCACCATCGGACCGCGCGGCGACGTCGACGGCCCGGTCACGGCGGGCATGGTGTTCACCATCGAGCCGGGCGTCTACGTGCCCGGCGCCGGCGGCGTCCGCATCGAGGACGACGTCGTCATCACTGCCACCGGAGTGGAGCGTCTCACCAGCGCGCCAGCGCCGTTCGAGGCCCATGAACTCTGACGACATCAAGCAGCTCCTCGAACTGGTCCAGGCGCACGACCTGGCGGAGTTCGAGGTCGAAGACGGCGAATTCAAGCTGCGCGTGAAGCGCGGCGGTCCGCACATCGTCACCCACGTCCTGCCGGCGGCCGCGCCGGTGGCGCCGACGATGCCGGCCCCCGCGGCGTCCCCGGCGCCGGCCGCAGCCGCCCCGGCCGAGGTCGACGACGGCGCGCAGCTCGCGATCGTGAAGTCGCCGATCGTCGGCACGTTCTACCGGTCGGCCGAGCCCGGCGCCGCCTCCTTCGTGAAGGTGGGTGACACGGTGAAGAAGGGCCAGGTGCTCTGCATCATCGAAGCGATGAAGCTGATGAACGAAATCGACTCGGAGTACGAGGGCGAGATCACCAACATCTACGTGGAGAACGGCCAGC
>CADEDM010000112.1 GCA_902826065.1 uncultured Acidobacteriota bacterium
GCCACCCACGCCGGGTCGACCGCGTTCTTCTCGTGGCCCGAGTTCGGCGAGATGCTGGGCGGACGGTTCGACGAGCATCCGTGGGGCATCACCGACGCGACGGTGGTCGTCGAGGACGCCGCGTCCCCGATCACCCGGCATCTCGGGAAGACGTTCGTCGTCAACGACGAGCACTACCAGCTGAAGGACTTTTCGCGCAAGACGCTCCACGTGCTGGCGCGGCTCGACGCCTCGCGCCTGGATCTCACGGCGCCGCTCGTGCATCGCAAGGACGGCGACTTCCCGGTGGCGTGGACGCACGACTACGGCAGGGGGCGCGTCTTCTACTCCACGCTCGGCCACCACGTGCACCTGTGGGACGAGCGCTGGCTGCAGACGATGTACGCCGAGGCGCTGAAGTGGGCGCTGCGGCTCTGAGCCGGGCCTAGCGGGGCGCCGCAAGGCGCAGCCGCGCCGTCAGCGCGGCCAGCTCGGGCGCGTCGCGCACGGTGTCGAAGCGCGGGTCGACGGCCAGCGCCAGCAGCTCGAAGCAGCGGTCGTCGCCGGCGCGCGCGATCCACCGGCAGCCTTCGTCGCGCTCGCCGAGCGCCAGGTAGACCGACGCGAACTCGATCGGCGAGACGTATCGCGATCCCGACAGCTCGCGCAGCCCGTCGAGCGCGTCGCGGGCCTCGGCCGGACGTCCCGCCCTGGCGTAGATCCGCGCCAGCGACGCGTGCACCCGGGGCGACCGTGGCGCCAGATCGCGGGCCCGCAGCAGGGCCGCCACCGCCTCGTCGACGTCGCCGCGCTGTTCCTGCACCAGGCTGAGCGTCACGTAGGCCGGAGCGAAGTGGGGGTTCAGCTCCACCGTGTGATCGCACTGGTCGAGCGCCTGCTCGAGGTCGCGCCGGTACAGGTGGATCACGGCCAGGTCGCGCGAGATGATCGACGACACCGGATCGAGCGACTGCGCCGCCTGTATGTGCTCGAGCGCCGTGTCGAGCCGGCCCATCGGCACCAGGCACGACATCGCGTACCAGTGGTGCGTGGTGGCGTAGCGCGGGTTGAGCCGCAGCGCGTGCTGGTACTCGCGCTCGGCCGCTGCCCAGTCCCAGTCCTGGGTGGCGTGCACGTGGGCGAGCGACGTGTGCGCCTCGGCCGACTGGACGTCGAGCATCACCGCCGAGGCCGCGCTCGACGCCGCCTTGGCCCACACGTCGGCAGGGCCGAGCACGCCGTAGTGCGCGAGCAGCCCGTAGGCGTCGGCCAGCCCACTGTAGGGCAACGAATAGCGGGCGTCCTCCGCAACCGCGCGCTCGAAGAACTCGACCGCCTTGAGCAGCCCGTCCTCGGTGCGCTGGTTCAGGTGATAGCGGCCCTGCAGGTAGAGGTTGCGCGCCGTGAGGTTCTCGCTGACCGGCGCCGGCGAACTCGACCCGCGCGACCCATCCAGGCCGGCCGTGAGCCGTGTGACGAGCGCCGAGGCGAGGCGGCGCTCCGCGTCGACCGGGTCGTCGAGCGGCGCGTCTTCCGCGGCCGACCACAGCACCTGGCCGCTCCAGCGGTCGGCCAGCGCGATGGTGAGGCGGACGCGGTCGTGCGTGAGGCGCGCGCTGCCATCGACGACGAAGCCGGCGTCGGCGGTGGCCTCGGCGACCGCGCCCGGCGTGACGACGCGCAGCCGCGTGCCGGCCACCAGCGCGTGCACGATCTCGTCGGTGCAGCCGCGGATGCAGCCGCCCAGTGTCTGTCCGGGGCTGCAGTCGGCCATCGGCCGCAGCGTCACGGTGTTGCGATCGGCGAGGGTCTCGCCGAGCGACGGACGCGCCGGCGTGGCGTCGTCGCGGCGGCGGAACACCGGCGCATAGCCGCCCTTGGGCAGCTCGATGACGACGTCGTCGCCGCGGCCTTCCTCGTGGTAGTAGCGGTCGAGGCGGGCGCGCAGGCGCCGCGCCTGCACGCGCACGATCGGATCGGTGCGCGGATCGAACGACGTCTCGCGCCCGAACACCTGCACGCCGATGACGTACTCCTTCAGCTCCGAGCCGCGGCCCTCGACCGCCTCCTGCACGATGAAGCGCGCGAAGCGCTTGAGGCGATCGGCCTGCTGGAAGGTGTGACTCGCCAGCACCCGCGCCAGCTGCTCCTGCACCTGCGCGTCCTGCGGGCGCGGCGGAGCCGCCGTGGCGGATTTCGCCGGCATGATGCCGAATCATAGCCTCGATGCCAGTGGCATGTAACGGTATCGCTACCGTTCGCCGGCCCGTGCGGCGCAACCCAGGTGCTACCATCCGCGCACTGCATGAACGGCCCGGCTCCCACCACGCAACGCTGGTTCCCGATGCTCGCGATGGTGGCGGTCGCCACGATGGTCAACTACCTCGACCGCACGGTGCTCGGCATCGCCGCGCCGTATCTCACGAAGGAACTCGGCCTCACCGCGGCATCGCTCGGCATCGTGTTCTCCGCGTTCTCGTGGAGCTACGCCCTGCTGCAGATTCCCGGCGGCGTCTTCCTCGATCGGTTCGGCACGCGCACGACCTATACGCTGGCGCTGACGCTGTGGTCGGCGTTCACCGCGGCGATGGGCGTCGTGCGCGGCCTGCCCGGCCTCGTGCTGACCCGCATCGGCGTCGGCATCTTCGAGGCGCCGTGCTTCCCGGCCAACAGCCGCATCCTGGCCACCTGGTTCCCGCAGCAGGAGCGGGCCACCGCCAACTCGATCTACTCCGTGGGCCAGTACGCGGGCATCGCGTTCCTGAGCGTGCCGCTCTTCTGGGTCACGCAGCAGTTCGGGTGGCGCAGCCTGTTCTTCCTGGCCGGTGGATTCGGGGTCGTTCTCGGAGTCGTCTTCTGGGTCTGGTACCGCGAGCCCAGTCAGAGCACCGTGGTGAACGCGGCCGAGATCGCGCACATCGAGGCCGGCGGCGGCGGGGAGTATCGCGGCGCACCCCTGGCATTCAACTGGTCGCACATCGGCTGGTTGTTGAAGCATCGCCAAGTGCTGGGCGCGTCGCTCGGGCAGTTCGGCGGCAACTCGACGCAGGTGTTCTTCGTCACCTGGTTCCCGACCTATCTCGTGACGGCGCGAGGCATGGACTTCCTGAATGCCGGCATGATGACGATGCTGCCCTACATCGGCGCCTCACTCGGCGTGCTGACCGCCGGCCAGATCTCCGACCGCCTGCTGCGCCGGACGGGATCCGCGAACCTGGCGCGCAAGCTGCCGATCGTGGGCGGCATGCTGCTGGCGTCGACGATCGTCGCGGCCAACTTCGTGCCGGCCGATGCCGACGGACTCGTGGTGGCGATCATGTCCGTCGCGTTCTTCGGCCAGGGCATGACCAACCTGGGATGGACGGTGATCTCCGACATCGCGCCGAAGGAGCTGATCGGGCTCACGGCCGGGATCTTCAACTTCAGCGCCAATCTCGCCGGTATCGTGACGCCGCTCGTCATCGGCTTCGCCTACGCGTCGACCGGGTCGTTCTTCGGGCCGCTGGTCTACATCGGCATCGTGGCACTGGTCGGCGCGTTCGCCTACAGCGTGCTGCTCGGCGACATCCACCGCCTGCAGCGCGACCACTGAGGATGCGCGACGATCCGCACCTGGCGCGCATCGACGCCTACGTCGAGCAGCTCTTCGTGCCGGCTGACCCGGCGCTCGACGCCAACCTGCGCCGCGCCGAAGCCGCCGGCCTGCCGTCGATCCAGGTGTCGCCGGTGGAGGGCAAGCTGATCGGATTGCTGGTCCGGCTGTCGGGCGCGCGGCGCGCGCTCGAGATCGGCACGCTCGGCGGCTACAGCACGACGTGGATCGCCCGGGCGCTCGTTCCCGGAGGCGTCGTCGTGACGCTCGAACTCGATCCGCACCACGCCGAGGTCGCGCGCCACTCGATCGCGGCCGCGGTCGACGGCGTGACGGTCGACGTGCGCGTCGGACGGGCCGACGAGGCCCTGCAGGCGATGGCGGCGTCGGGCGAGCTGCCATTCGACGTCGTGTTCATCGATGCCGACAAGCCGGGCTACGCGCGGTATCTGGAACTGGTGCTGCCGTTGACCCGCCCGGGCACGCTGATCCTCGCCGACAACGTGCTGCGCGACGGCGCGGTGGCCGACGAGCCGCCGCCCGACGCGAACGCCGCCGGCGCGCACGCCTTCAACCGCGCGCTCGCCGCGCATCCACGGCTCGAGGCCGTGATCCTGCCGGTCATTCGCGACTACGTCGACGGCCTGGCGCTGGCGATCGTGACGGGGTAGCGGCGGCCGCGCGCCGCCCGAGCCGCACGACGATTTCGTACTCGGCCTTCGTGCACGGCTGCACCGACAGCCGGCTGCCTTTCTGCGTCACCATCATCTTGCCGAGGCCGCGCGTGGCCTTCAGCGTCTCGAGTGGCACGACCTCGGGGAAGCGCTCGACGAAGTCGATGTCGACCATGAACCACACCGGCGACGACGGCCGGCTGGCCTCGTCGAAGTAGTGATGCCCCGGCGTCCATGCGAAATGATCGGGATAGCCGGCGCGCACGACGCGCGCCAGGCCGGTGACGCCCGACGGCTCGGCGTTCGACGCGTAGAAGAGCACCGGGTCGTCGATCTGCATCCCATCACGCAGGAAGTTGCGGGCCTGGTAGTTGCGCACGCCCTCCCAGCTGGTGATGCCGTCTCCGGCGAGGTCGTCGATCGTGTACGAGCCGGGTTCGCACTTTATCAGCCAATGGCGGCGGGGCATATGCGTGGTCTCGAGGTCGCGGCAGCCGCGTCACAGGTGGCCGGGTGCCGCCGTTGGCGTCAGCGGGTGACGCGGAGCGTGGCGCGATAGTCGCCGGCCACGATCGCCTTGCTGCTGAACGGATACGGCTGCAGGGCCTCGAGCGTGATCGTGACGGAGCCGGATTCGACCGGTTGCATGTTGCCGGTGTGCAGCTCCGCATTGCTGCGCCGGCCGTTCTCGTCGACCAGGAACCACACGGTGGCGTCACCCCCCTGGACGCAGACGGCGTCGGCCGGGCAGCGCGAGTCGCCGTCGACGCGCACGAACATGATCGTGATGTCGGTGCCGGCGACTTTCATCCGTTCTCCCGGCTTGAGCGTGACGCTCGTGTCGAGCGGTGCCGTAGGACCGGTCACGGACTCCAGGCACGCGGTCGCGACGACGGCGGCGAACAGGGCGCCGGCCAGGCGGCTGGTACGAGACAGGCGAAGAGGCATATCGGCGTGGACGTCGGAATCCGTCCTCGGGCTCACTCCTAGTATCTCTCAGCCCCGCAGCGACATCCGGCAGATGACGCCGACGTCGTCGCAGTACCACAGGGTGTCGCCCTGGATCGTCAGGCCGTGCGAGAGCGGGTCGGTGTCGGCGAGCTGAATGGTCTCGACGATGCGGTTCGTGTCGAGGTCGTACTTGAAGAACGCGTTCAAGTCGCCGTCGTTGTGCCAGAGAAACCGGCCGTCGAACGCCAGCCCATGCGGTCGTGGCCCGGGCGTTGCCAGCACGCGGTGCACGGTCCACGTCGCGGCGTCGAGCTCGTAGATCGAACGTGACGACGTGGACGTCGTCCACAGCCGGCCGTCGCGCCACTCCTGGCCGTGCGCCCCCTGGAAGCGCAGGTGGGGTGCCTGCGTCAGGCGCGGCGCCACCGGCGTCGCTGAAGTCGCCGGACGTGCGGCCGCGGGTGTCGCCGGCGGCGGGGCGAGCGGGCTGCGTCGCGCCGGCGGATCGCCGGCCACCGCGTAGGTCGTGCAGCCTGGCGTCGGCCGCCGCTCGAGCACGGCGCCGGTGGTCGCGTCGCAGCGGACGTTCTCGTAACTGAAGGTCGAGCCGATCCAGATCGCGGCGCCGTCGAACGTGATACCGCTCGGGCGCACCGTGTCGGTCTCGAACGACTTGATGACGCTGCCGTCGGCGTAGCGCACCAGCGAGGCGCGGCTGCCGGGGCCCTGGTCGATGATCCACAAGCCGTCGGCGGTGGCCTGCAATCCGTTGGGCCGGGGAGTCGGCGACTTGAAGGCGATCTCGACCTTGCCGGCCCTGCGCACCGCGACGCCGCGGGCCGGCGACGGCGCCTGCGCGCTGGCCCGGCCTGCGCTCGCGACCGGGACTCCCGCCGCGAACCCGAGGAACGAACGTCGACTCACCATGTCAGCGCTCCTTCACAGCGATGGCGGTTCCACGTGAACGCCGCACACTGTGTCCGTCGTGCGTGCCTATTCTGCCCCGAACCGACGGCTGGCATGGGTGTGCCGCGGCTCAGCGCGGGACGCCGAGCAGCAGACGGTTCCTGGGCGTGACGGCGTCGGGGATCGTCTGGGTCCAGACCTGGTAGCCGGCGCCCTCGAGACGCAGCGCCCGGCGCGTGTCGACGGCCAGCGCCAGGTCCATCCAGCCGAGGAGCGGGCCGGCGTCGCAGGTCTCGGCATCGTGACAGCAGGGCAGCACGCCGACCGGGGCGCGCGCGGCGATGGCCGTGGCGAGGACCTGATCGGTGAGCGCACCACAGGCGTGGCTCGAGACGACGACGTCCGCCGGCGCCATCGTGACATCGCCGACCGCGGCGGCGACATGGCGGATGCGTCCGCTGAGACGGGGCCACGTCGCCACGAGCACTTCACGAATCGCCGCGGCGGACGCCGGTTCTGTCGGGTCGACGACGATCCCCTCCGGCGAGGTGTCGTCGAGCAGCAGCATGACGTGCGCGAGCAGGCCATGTCCGCCGCCGATGTCGACGACGCGGCCGCCGCGCATGCGCCGCCGCACGCGACGCGCGACTTCCCACGCCTCGTACAGTTCCTTGCGCGGCAACACCTCGGCCACGCACACCGCGCGCCCGAGGCGGTCGAACAGGGCATCTCCTGCGAAGCGCCCCAGGTCATGCTGCGTGAGGCGGTCCTTGGCGCGAGGCGAGAACGAGTCGCCCGCTCCGCGGTCCAGCGTGCCGGTCGTCTGTGCCTTCCGCATGCGCCACCCTTGCGCCGCGGCCACGGGGGCGACCGCCTGCACCCGCGCATTGTGGCACGCGGCCGCACACGGTCGTTGAAGACGATGGTCGCCGTTCCGGCTCGGGCAAGTCGTCGCCGCCGCGTCGGACGTCCTCGTCCCGATGAGCGCAGGCGGCGCCGTCGTCAGGGAATCACGACGACGCTGGCCCGGCCCGGGTAGCTGACGCTCCCGGTGGGCGCACCGCTCGCGCAGTCGAGGGCCAGCCCAATCGTATGCGCTCCCGGCGACGCAACGCCGCTCGTGATGCCGACGAGATAGCCGGCGAACGACGTGCCCATTGACAACAGCGAACTCTCGACGGGCACGCCGTCGACGGTGAGGTAGGAGGTCGGCCCGCCACCGCCACCACACGTGATGTTGATGACGAAGAACATGCGGACGTCGAGCCTGCCGGCACGCGTCGTGGTCACCGAGCGCGCGCCGGCGCTGTAGTCGACCGTCGGGGGCAGGCTGGCGCTGCCGGACTGGACCACTTCCGGCGCCTTCGCGTCGGCCTGTCCCTTCGTGTAGTAGCGGACATCGTGATCGTGGTCGCTGCGGGCCACGGTTGTCGCGGCACCTGTGCCGGCGTACACGGTGGACGAGAGCTGGGCCACGGTGATCCCCGTCGTCGGCGCCGGCGCAGGACGTGATGCCCCACCCGTATTCGCGCCGAATGCGAAGGCCCCGGAGTGGCCGTCGGCGTCGGCCCACGTGCCCGATACCGTCGCGAGAGAAATCGTGGCCGAAATCTGATCGGCTCGCCCCGACGGCAGCGCGGCCGTGAGCCCGAACGCCACCGCGCCACCCGTGAAGACGGCCGTGCCGGTCACTGGCGCGGTGCCGCCGCCGCACAGGTTGTCAGTGCCGATCAACTGGTAGACCGAGCCGTGCTGGATCACCTCGACCGTGATCACGTTGCAGTACGGTTGGGTCTGCCAGGAGAACGTGCCGATGGACTGCGCCTCGGCAGCGCCGGCGCCGGCCAGAGCTGCCGCCAGCGCGATGCTCGTCACTCTCGATGTCATGCCTGCCTCCGTGGGCAGGTCCGCGCGAGGCCGGTGCCGCCCTGACTCAACCCACGGCAAATCGGCCGCGGTGGCGGTCGGCGCAGGACAGGTCTTCGCGGTCCGTCACGAAATCGGCGCGCCGATCCACCACGTGATGGCGTTCGCGTCGATGACGCCGGCGTTGCGGTGGCCGTACGGCTTGTCCTCCGGCGTCGACTCCGACGTCGCCCCCGCGGCCAGCGCCTTCGCATACGTGGCGTCGACGTCCTGCACCCACAGGTACAGCGCCGCTGCCTTCGGCTTCCACTGCTCGTTCCCCTGGCCAATCATGACCTTCGAGTCGCCGATGGTCATCTCGGCGTGCATGACGGTGCCGTCGTCGCGACGCGAGACGCTGTTTTCGGTGGCGCCGAATGCGGCAGTGAGGAATCGCAGTTCCGCGTCGGCGTCGGCGACGACGAGATAGGGCGTAACGGTGTGATAGGTGTCCATGGTGTCGGCCATGGACGCATCCTGCCACCGTCAGCCGGCGGGGGATTGGAGAAAAGTGACGTGGTTGCGGAAGGCCGTCCGCGCGTCACGGTAGCCGGTGGGCGTCAGGCCCGAAAAGGCCCGGAAGTCGTGGATGAAATGCGCCTGGTCGTAGTAGCCGCACGACGCGGCGACGTCGGCCCAGTCGACGTCCTCGGCCGCGTGCGCCTGGCTGAGGGCCTGCTGGAAACGCCGGACGCGGCAGAACTGCTTCGGCGTGAGGCCGACGGCGTGGCGGAAGCGCTCGAGCAGGCGCTTGCGGCTCAGCCCCACGGCGCCGGCCACGGCCTCCACGCGCACGGCGTGTGGGGTGCGATGGAACGCCGCCAGCGCCGCGGCCACGGCGGCGTCTGGCGGCGTGGGTCTGTGGCGCGCGCGCAGCGTGGCCTCGAGAATCTCGAGGGCTGCCGCCGGCGTCGCCGCGCCGACGAGGCGCTCGCGCAGTCGCGAGACGTCGGCCGGGCTCCACAAGCACTCGAGCGGGACGTCCGGACCGGCGAACTCGCCGGCGGGCATCCCGAAGAACGGCCCGGCGCCGCCGGGGTGGAAGACCACGCCGACCACATGTTCCTGTTCGTCGGTGTCGATGATCTCGAACGTCGCGCGGGCGCCGGTCAGCACTGCGCCCGGGGCGACGTGCGCCCGCATCTCGAGGTCATAGATGCGGGTCCGGTCTTCCTTCAGGTTCACGACGAGTTGCGCGGCGCCGGTGGGCAGCACGCGCTCGAGCGCGAACGGTCGCGGCGCGCTGCGGTAGTACCACAGCGACGCGATGGCGCGATCGAGGGGCGGTGCGGGACGTCGGCTCAGGGCGACCATCGGCTCGAAGGGACAGGCACCTTGTTCACAGAGATCATAAAGTGCCGGTCCCCAAGTGGCAGTATCTGCCGCCCGCTGCGCAGGATCAAATGCGCTGATCGCGGAACGTGAGCACGAGGACGTCCCGCCACGCCGGCTGCGACGGGTCCACCGGCTCCACCGGCGTGACGCCGTGGTAGACGCGACGGTCGTCGAGGGTCACCGTGTCCAGTGCCGTGTCGAGCGTGAACGAGCCCAACGGCTCGCGCGTGGGCGACGACACGCTGGTCACCCCGCCGTGGACGTTCGTCCGGCCGACGAGCATCACCGCCACCCAGTCCACGCCGTCCCGATGCGTGCCTTCAGGCGTCGGACGTCCGAGCTCGCCGGGACGCGCCTCGATGCGGAACTGATGCATCTCGACGTGCCACGCGGCGTCGGCCGTCGACACGCCGGCCGCGGTCGCGAAGGTCGCCGACAGCAGACCGAGCAGCCGCGTCAGCACCGGACTCGCCGCCGCGTGGTCTGCCACCGGCGCGAACCAGCGTTCGATGCCGCCGTTGAGCCGGTTGCAGGAAACGGTCTGGAAGTGCGGCTGATGCGGCTCGCGCTCCGCCACCGTGCCGGTCATCGTGAAGCACGCGTAGCGGCGGCGCCGGTAGCGGCCGCCGTCGGCCATGTAGTCGTCGAGCGCGAGATCGTCCCAGCTCGCGGCGAACGCCGGCCACGCGACGAGCGACTCGTCGCCCAGCAGCGCCCGCATGTCGGCGGCCGGGGTGCGTGCGAAGGCGTCGACGCCGAGGCCGCGCGTCAGCTCCGCGTGTGCCGCCCAGGCGCTCACGACCGGCCCCCACGGCCGCGCACGGCGGCGGCGCACGCCAGAATCGAGGCCATCGACGCCTCGACATCCGCGTCGGTCGTCGCGTACGACGAGACGCTGATGCGCATCGCCTCGCGATCGCGCCAGCGCGTGCCGCCGCACCAGCAGACGCCGTCGTCCTGCACCGCCGCGATCACCGCGCGCGTCGTCGCGTCGTCGCCGAACGACACCAGCACCTGGTTCAGCGTCACGTCGTTCAGGACGTCGACGCCGGCGGCACGGAGCCCGTCCGCCATCCGCGCGGCGTGCCCGGAGCAGCGCTCGACCAGGTCCGCGATGCCGTCGCGCCCCAACGCGGCCAGGGCCGCCCACACGTCGACGCCGCGCGCGCGACGTGAGCCATCGGGCGAGAACGCCATCGGATCGCGCGGGCCCGACGGCGGCAGATAGGCGGCATGCATCGCCATCGCCGCCTGCAGGGCTTCGCCGTCGCGCACCATCGCGATGCCGCAGTCGTAGGGCACGTTGAGCCACTTGTGCGCGTCGGTGGCCCATGAGTCGGCCTGATCGACGCCGTCGGCCTGCGCCGCCCGGGCGGCGTGGGCCGCTCGGGCCCACAGGCCGAACGCTCCGTCGACATGCACCCACGCCCCGTGCCCGTGGGCCCACTCGCACAGCGGCCCCGCAGGATCGCACGCGCCGGTGTTCACGTTGCCGGTCTGCAGGCAGACGATCGCCGGCCCCTCGAGGCGCGGGAGATCCCGGGCCAGGATGCGGCCCTGGCCGTCGACCGGCAGCACTCGCGCGCGATCACGACCCAGGCCGAGCAGCGCCAGCACGCGGCGCACCGTGGCGTGCACCTCGGTGCCGACGACCACGGTGAGCGGCGGCGCGCCGGCGAGCCCGTCGGCGTCGACGTCCCATCCCGCGCGCGCCAGCACGCGATGCCGGGCAGCGGCGAGCGCGGTGAAGTTGGCCATCGTCGCGCCGACGACGAACGCGCCGGCCGTGTCCGCGGGCAGGCGCAGCGCCTCGAGCAACCAGCGCAGCGCCGCCGCCTCGAACGCCGCGCCGGCCGGCGACATCGTGTGGAGAGCGCAGTTCTGATCCCACGCCGTCGCCAGCCAGTGCGCCGCCACGGTCACCGGCAGGGAACTGCCGTTCACGAACCCGAAATAGCGTCCGCCGGCCGTCGCCTGCGTCGCCGGCGACCCGACGCGATCGAGGTGGTCGAGGACGTCCCGCGGCGCGAGGCCGTGCGTCGGCAACGGGATGTCGAGGGCGTCGAGCGCGGCGACCGCCGCGGCTGCCGGTCGCACCGGCCGCTGCGCGACCGTCTCGCGGTAGCGCACGCCGCGGCGCGCGGCGTCGAGCAGCAAGGCGGTGTCCGAAAGCGCTTCCACGCCAGTGCCAGTAGCGTTATCGTAGGAGCTCATGCCAGACGGTAACAGCGTACCGATGGTCGTGCAAGCCCTGCGTCGCGCCGCGCGCCGTCTGCCCGCCGGCGGCCGCCTGCCATCGGTGCGCGCGCTCATGGCGCAGTACCGCGTCGGCCCGGGGACGGTGCGCCAGGCGATGGCGCGGCTGACCGACGAAGGCGTGCTCGACGCGCGACCCGGACAGGGCACCTTCGTCACGCCGCCGCGCACGACGCCGGCCGACGAGCCCGCCGACTTCTCGTGGCAGGGACTCGCGCTGGGCGCGTCGCGTGTCCCGTCCGACGGCCTGACGGCCCTGCTCGCCGCGCCCGTGAGTGGCGCGGTGAATCTCGCCGGCGGCTACCCGCTGCCCGACCTGCAGGCGGTGAGCCTGGTGTCACGGGCGATGCAACGCGCCGCCCGCCGCCCCGGCGTCTGGGGCCGCATGCCGCTCGAGGGCATCGACGGCCTGCGCGAGTGGTTCGCGGCGCAACTCGGCGGGCCGATCTCGGCGCACGAAGTGATCGTGACGCCGGGGTCGCAGTCGGCCATCACCACCGCGTTCAGCGCGCTGGCGGCGCCGGGCAGCGCAGTGCTCGTGGAGTCGCCGTCGTACGTCGGCGCGCTCGTGGCGGCCCGGCTGGCCGGCCTGCGTCTCGTCCCCGTGCCGACGGATCGCGACGGCGTCCGGCCCGAGATGCTGCAGCAGGCGCTGGCGACATCGGGCGCACGGCTCTTCTACACCCAGCCGACGCACTCCAACCCCACTGGCGCGACGCTCTCCGCAGAGCGACGGCGCCAGGTGCTCGACGTAGTCGCCGCGGCGGGCGCCATCGTGATCGAAGACGACTGGTGCCGCGACCTGTCGTTCGAGCGCTCGCCGGTGCGGCCGTTGATCACGGCCGATCGTCACGGCCACTGCGTGTACCTGCGGTCGCTGACCAAGTCGACCGCCCCAGGCCTGCGCATCGGCGCCATCGTCGCCCGCGGTGCGGCCCTGGCGCGGCTCGCGGCGTGCCGCGCCGCCGCCGAGTTCTTCGTCTCGGGCCCGTTGCAGGAAGCCGCGCTCGAGGTCGTCCACTCGCCGGGCTGGGCCAAGCACCTGCGCGACCTGCGCGCCGCCCTGGTGCGACGTCGCGACGTGCTCGTCGGCGCCGTCCGTCAGGCCTTCGGCGATGCGGCGGTACCGTTGGTCCCGACCGGCGGCGCGCACGTCTGGGTCCGCTTCGACGATCGCCTCGACGACGGATCACTCGCGGCGGACGCCGCGGCGGCGGGCGTGCTGGTAAGTGCCGGCCGGCAGTGGTTCCCGGCCGAGCCCACTGGCGCCTACCTGCGACTCAGCTTCGCCAGTGCTCCCGAAACGCAGCTGACGAAGGGCGTCGAGCTCCTGGCCAGTGCCGCGGCCGGCACGCATCCGCGGCGTCGGTCGCGCTAGGGGCACACGACGATCGTGTGGAAATACGAGTCTGTCGAGGCCAGCGTGCCAGTGTGACGAATGTCGATGAAGAGGGAGGTCCCGGTGCCGTCACCCGACAACGCGACGTTCGCCAGGAGGTTCGGCCAGTTGCCGCTGACGTCATCGCCCGACGTCGCCGTCCACACGCAAGCCACCACCGAGCGGTTGAAACCGACGCGATACTGGCCAGCGGCCAATCGCGTCGCCGAGGTGGCCCCGACGCCGCGAACCAGGGCGCCATTGCTGGCGACCACGGCGCCCAGGATGAGGTCCTTCCGGAAGCTGCCAGGATCGGGGCGCGGCCCCGCGGCACTCGTGGCCCCATTGAACACGAATTGACCGGCGAAGCCGCCGGCGTCGACCCACGTGCCGCTCAGGGTCAGCGGCACGGCAGCGGAGAGACTGGCGACGCGGCCGTCGGGACGCGACACCGTCAGGCCCATGATGACGCCGGGGCCGCCCAGCGTCGCCGTCCCGGACACCGTGGCGAGACCGGTTCCACACAAATCATCGGTGCCGGTCAACTGGAACACGCCGCCGACCTGAGTGATCGTCACCGTGAGGCGCTTGCAGTACGGCTGCGTCTGCCACGTGAACGGGCCAATCGTCTGCGCCACGACCGGCGCGCCAGCGAGAAGATGCAGGCCGAGCACGAGCCCGGCGACACGAGTGCCGCGATGCATGGTCCGACTCCTTGCGTGGGCGGGGACTGCATTCTATGCGAGAGCGCGGCGCGGCTCGTGTGACGACGCAGGGACCAGTCGGTCGAGCTAGCGGCCCATCCAAGCCAGCAGTCCGGTCGTCAGCCACGGCACGTAAGTGATGACCAGCACGCCGAAGCCGAGCACGAACAGCATCGGCATCGACGCGGCCGCCACTTCCAGCAGCGGCTTGCGGAAGCGGTACGACGACAGGAACAGGTTCAGGCCGACCGGCGGCGTCAGGTAGCCGAGTTCGAGATTGGCGATGAAGATGATGCCGAGGTGCACCGGGTGCACGTCGTAGGCGAGGCCGAGCGGCACGAGCAGCGGCGCCACGACGAACGTGGCGCTGAAGATGTCCATCAGGCAGCCGACGATCAGCAGGAAGCCGTTCAACGCCAGCAGGAACGTCCATTGGCTGTGGATGTACTGCTGCGACAGCTCGAGCAGCCGACCGGGGACGTCGGCGTCGATCATCCAGCTCGTGAGACCGACGGCCACGCCGAGGATCAGGAGCACGCCGCCGACGGTCGACGAGCATTCCGCCGCCACGCGGCCGATGTCGCGGCCGATCTTCAGGTCGCGGTGGATCACGACCTGCGTGAAGAACGCGTAGAGGGCGCCGATCGCCGCGGCCTCCACCGTCGTGGCAAACCCGCTGAAGAGGGCGCCGACGATGACGACCGGCAGCAGCATCTCCCACTTCGCGTCCCAGAGCGCTGCACCGGCTTCGGCGAACGCGAACGGCGGGCGGTGGACGTTGGCCGAGATGGCCGCGCGGATGCCCCACGCCGCGGTCATGCCGATGAGCAACAGGCCCGGCACGATGCCGCCGATGAACAGATCCTCGATCGGTGACTGCGCGACGATGCCGTACAGGATCAGCGGCAGCGCCGGCGGCAGCAGCAGGCCCAGCGAGCCCGACGCCGTGAGCAGGCCGAGCGAGAACTTCTCGCCGTAGCCGTCCTTCACGAGCGCGGGAAAGAGCAGGCCGCCAAGGGCGAGGATCGTCACGCCCGATCCGCCGGTGAACACCGTGAAGAACGCGCACAGCATCGCGCACACGACCGCGGTGCCGCCCGGGAACCAGCCGAACAGCGCCCGGAACACGCGCAACAACCGCAGCGGCGCGCCGCCTTCCGCGAGCAGGACGCCGACCAGCGTGAAGAGCGGAATCGACGCCAGCGTCGGCTTGGTCGAGAGCTGGTAGGTCTGAATCAGGATGGCCGTGCCGGGCACGCCGTCGGCGAGGAACATGATGGCGGCCGCGCCGCCGAGCAGCGCGAAGATCGGCGCGCCGGCCACGGCGCCGACGAACAGGGCCATGAGCCACCAGCCGTAGCTGCCGGGCCCGCCCGGCAGCATCGTCGTGGCGGACTGATCGGTCACGGCCGCGAAGGGCGCCGCCCAGTTGAAGGGCAGTCCGGCGCCGAGCCACCACCCGAACAGGAGGCCGAACGCGGCGACCGCGCCGGCGACGCGATTCGACAGGCGCGTCGTGCGGACGATGCGCCAGGTGATGACCGCGAACCCGAGCGGCAGCAGCACCTGGAACGCCCAGACCGGTACGCCCTCGGTGATGTTGCGTCCGGCGGCACGCTCCAGGCGCACCATGTCGACGCCCGACCGGGCGAGCAACGCGGCCACGGTGACGCCGACGAAGCCGCCGATGGCCTTCGCTGCCGTCGCGATCGGGCCCGCCGGCAGCAGTGAGCCGGTGGCCAGCGCCAGCAGGCGGTCGTCGCGGGCGGCGAGCGCGCCGCCGAGCAGCGCCACCACGAGCGTGAGGTGCTGGACGAACGGCGTGCCGCCGGGGATGCCGGAATCGAAGCGGCGGAGCACGATCTCCGCGATCGGCAGCAGGGTCAGCAGCACCAGCGCGAGCACCGAGAGCCCGTGCTCGAACGTGGCGAGCGGGCCGCTGGCGTCGACGCTGCGGGCTTCCGCCGGCGCCGAGTTGTCGTGCTTGCCGCCGCTCACTTGGTGCGCGATTTGCGGAAGGCGTCGCGCTCACGCGCCGCCAGGTCGTAGATGTCGGCCGGCACGACGCCGCCCTTCATCGAGGCCGCGAACTTGTCGGCCATCTGGCGGAAGCCCTGCACGGCAGCCGCATCAGGGACCGTGATCTTCAGGCCGCGCTTCGCCATCTCGGCGCGCGCCTGGGTGTCCTGCGACGGCACGTCGCGGTCGAGGGCGTCCTGGGTCTTCTTCGCGATGGCCAGAATCTGCGTGCGATCGGCTTCGCTGATCGCGCCCCAGGTCTTGGCGTCGACGACCGTGCCGCCGGCCAGCGGACCGACGCCGAGGTCGAGCATCTCGGGCACGTTGCGGTACCACTGGAACGCGAGCGTCGCCAACGGCGTCGACGGCACGGCATCGAGCAGGCCGGTCATCAGGCCGCTCTGGATCTCGGTGAACGGCAGCGGCCGCG
>CADEDM010000113.1 GCA_902826065.1 uncultured Acidobacteriota bacterium
CGTGCAGTTCCTGGTTGGCGTCCATGCCCTTGATGTCGATGTCGACGCCGTTGCCGAGGCTGATGTTCGAGGAGCGGTATTCGGGCTTGTAGCCCTTCGGCATGAACTTGAAGCCGATTTCGAGATGGGACTTGGTATCGCGGCCGTTCGAGTGCAGGTGCACCGAGTCGGACACCACCGACGAGCCGGCCTTGAGCAGGCGCGCCGACTTCGGATCGAAGAAGTCAGGCTCGCGGCCGACCTCGTGCACCGGCCAGGTGGTCGTGCCGGGCGTCTGGCCGAACAGCACTGCCAGGTTGAACGGGTCGTTCGGGTCCGGCGCCTGCTCGGGGGCGTCGAGCACCTTGGTCTGCCAGATCATGTGATGGAAGACGTAGCGGCCGCCCACGGTCTCGCGACCGGTGCCGCCGGAGTCGACGTCGTTCACTTCACGCACTTCCACGGCCGAGACGTAGCGATCCTCGGTGAGGCCGGTGGGCGTGGGCGGAATCTCGCCCCACCAGTCGGGGGCGGTGCCCTTCACGAGGACCTCCGACGACTTCACCACCAGGTCGGGCGTGCCGATCGACCACGACGTGTCGCTGTTCCACACGCGCGCCACCGGCGCATCCGCGGCGTTGCCGCGCGCGGCGCCGGTGTCGGCCCACTTGGCGATCAGCGCGACCTCCTCGTCGCTGAGCGACGGGTCGTTCTTGAAGTGCTGGATGCCGAGGTCCTTTTCCATGTACCACGGCGGCATCACGCCGGCCTTCGGGCCGATGCCGGTGCGCGCCTTGATCGACCGCGCCCACGGCCGCACCTGCTCGTAGGTCTGCAACGCCATCGGCGCGACGCCGCCGGTGCGGTGGCAGTTCTCGCAGCTGCGCTGCAGAATCGGCGAGATGTGCTTGGTGAAGGTGACGTCTGCCGGCAGGGCCGCGGGCGCCTGCGCGAGCAGTTGCGGCGACCACGTGGCCGATGCGGCGAACGTACCGGCGACCAGGGCGAACGACCACGAGAGCAGACGTCGAGCAGTCATCCCGGCTCCTCGGGGCATGGCACCCCTAGATAGTTTTCGTCGCTGGTTAGCATACTGGAACCTCGGCCTTGGTCCAATCCATTTTTGGGCGGAAACTCATTGCTCTTTCGGATACATGCCGAGACTTTCCGCTTGCACGACCCGAGCGAATGGGTGTAGTTTCCGCGCCGCATGGCTCGGGCGCGCCGGCGGTTCCGCCGCGCGCCGACTACGGGGATGGTCAGCGCGCGGGGGTTCCTGTGACGCACATCGGACGTGGGCGATGGACGACGGCGGTTGCGGCAGCCCTGGCCGCGGCGCTGGGAGCAACGACCGGCGCGCAGCAGCAGAACGGCGGCATCGCCGGTGTGGTGCGAGACGCCGACGGCCTGGCGCTGCCCGGTGTCACCGTCGAGGCCGCCAGCCCGGCCCTGATCGAGAAAGTCCGCACCGTCGCCACCGACGGCGAGGGCCGCTACAACATCGTCGACCTGCGGCCCGGAACGTACACGGTCACGTTCTCGCTGACCGGCTTCTCCACGGTACGGCGCGAAGGCGTCGAGCTCAGCGCCGGGTTCACCGCGCCAATCAGCGTCAACCTGGCGGTCGGCGCCATCACCGAGACCATCACCGTCACCGGCGCCTCGCCCGTGGTCGACACGCAGTCGATCCGCCAGCAGGAGGTGCTGAACACGCGGCAGCTCGAAGCACTGCCGAGTGGCAGCATCGGCCTGCAGACGCTCGCCTACGTGACGCCGGGCTTCGCGACCACGCAGGCCGACGTCGGCGGCACGCGCGACACGTGGTCGGCGCAGGGCGCCTACACGTTCTTCCATGGCAAGACCGGCACCCGCGCCTCGTTCGACGGCTTCCGCAACCAGTATTTCATCGGCGCCGGCAACGGCGTGGGCTACATCAGCGACCAGGGCACGATCCAGGAGCTGCAGCTCGAGACCAGCGGCATGGGCGCGGAATCGGGATCGGGCAGCGCGTCGCTGAATGCGATTCCCAAGAGCGGCGGCAACCTGTTCTCGGGCGGCATCGACGGCTTCTTCTCGGGGCCGGGGATGCAGGGCTCCAACATCGACGACGAGTTCCGCGCCTTCGGCATCAATTCGAGCGCCGAGGTGCAGAAGATCTATCGACTGGGCGCCCAGCTCGGCGGGCCGATCATGAAGGACCGGATCTGGTTCTTCGCCGCCGTCGGCCGCTGGGGCTCGCGGGTGAACCAGCCCGGCGCGTACTACAACAAGCTGCAGGGCAAGTCGGGCATCCCCGGCACGCCGACCATCGCCTACGAGCCGGATCTCGATCGACCCGCCGCCAGCTTCGACTGGTTCCGCAACCACTCGCTGCGCACGACCTGGCAGGCCACCGAGAAGCACAAGTTCGCGTTCTTCGGCGACCTCCAGAAATCGTGTCGCTGCACGACCGGCCCGTTCACCGGCGCCAACGCCATCGAGTCCGAGCGCGGCTGGGACTGGTGGCCGTCGGGCGTGGTGCAGGGTACCTGGACGGCGCCGCTCACGAACCGCCTGCTGGTCGAAGCCGGCGCGTCGTGGCAGGTGGCCAACTGGGTCAACTTCGCGCAGGACGGCGTGACCCGCGACGACCGGTCGATCCTCGAGACGTCGACCAACTTCCGATACGGCGCGACCTCGGTGCTCACCGCGCCGATCGCCCGGACCGGCCGCAGCGCCCAGCGCCTCACGGCGTCGTACGTCACCGGCAGCCACAACATCAAGGCCGGGGTCACGCTGGAGCAGGCGTTCAACGACGAGTCGCGGTCGCGCAACAACGAGGTCGACGGCCTCAATTACGACTTTCTCAACGGACGGCCGCTGCGTCTGCAGTACCAGGTCGAACCGTATTTCCAGCAGGAACGGCAGAACGCCGAACTCGGCCTGTTCGTCCAGGATGCCTGGACGATCGATCGCGTCACGCTCAACCTCGGGATCCGCATGGACTACGTGAGCATGGGCTTCCCGGCGGCCACACTGGCCGCCGGCCGGTTCGTGCCCGAGCGCCAGGTGCAGGAACTGAAGGGCGTGCCCGAGTGGCTCGACATCAACCCCCGCGCTGGCGCGGCCGTCGATGTCTTCGGCAACGGCCGCACGGCGGTGAAGGCGTCGGTGGGCCGCTTCAACCAGCTCACGCGCAGCGACCTGACGCGCCGGTTCCACCCGTTCACGGCGTCGGGGAGTACCGCGTTCCGCAACTGGACCGACCTGAACGGCAATTTCATTCCTGATTGCGATCTTGCGAATTTCGCGTCCCAGCCCGAGTGCGGAGCGATGTCCGACGTGAACTTCGGGAAGTTCATCCCGAACGCGACCGCGTTCGACGACTCGGTCACCAAGGACAACCGCGACTTCCTGTGGGACATCAACGTCGAGGTCGAGCACCAGATCCGGGACGGGCTCTCGGTGAACTTCGGCTACAACCACAACTGGGACGGCAGCTTCACGGTGCTCGAGAACACCGTGCTCGGCCCCGAGAGCTACGACGAGTTCTGCATCACGGTGCCGAACGATCCGCGCCTGCCCAACGCCGGCCAGGAGCAGTGCGGCTACTACGACGTGAAGACGGCGTTGTTCGGCCAGGGCACGCGGCGCGTCACCAACGCCAAGGAATTCGGCAAGATGAAGCGCTACTGGGACGGCATCTGGCTGGGCGTGAACGGGCGCTTGCCGAAGGGCATCGTCGTCGGGGGCGGGCTCGACATGGGCCGGCAGGTCGACGATCACTGCCTAACGGTCGACATGCCCAATCAGCCCAACGACATCAGCGGCGCTCCGATTCGCGGCGGCGCGTTGGCACCGGCCGCCAATTCGTACAACCCGTTCTGCCGCGTCGTCACCGACTGGACCAACCTGATGGACGTCCGGCTGCGCGCCTCGGTGCCACTGCCGTGGCAGTTCAATGCCAGCTTCATCTACCGCAACACGCCCGGTGCGCCCGAGGATGCGACCCTGGCCGTGACGTCCGCCACGGTGCGGTTCAAGGATCCGGCCCGCACGACGCTGACCACCGCGCAGACCGTGAACCTCTACGCGCCCAACTCGGTGTTCGGCGATCGCTTCTCGCAGCTCGACGTCGCGGTGAGCAAGTCGTTCACCATCGGCTGGGGCCGCATTCGCGCGGCGCTCGACGTCTACAACGCCTTGAACTCGAACTCGGTGCAGTCGGTGGTGTCGGCCTACAGCACCCGCTGGCTGCGCCCGGTCGGCTTCCTCGACGCGCGGCTGGCGCGGCTCACGGCCAGCCTGAGCTTCTAACCCCGGAGGGTCGCGTGAAGACTGCCCGAGTCCTGGTGCTCCTGACCACGATGGCCACAGGTCTCGTGTCGCCGGCGTCCGCCGGATCCCTGCTGCAGTCCGCGACTCGCCTGGCGCACGCGGCGGCGCGCGATCTGCCGGCACCGGCCACGGTGCGGGCCGAGGTCCGCCGGTCGACGGCGGCCGCACAAGCCACACCCGCCGAGAGCGGCACGAGCAAGCGGAAGAAGTTCCTGATCATCGCTGCGGCGCTGGTCGCGGCCGGGGTCGGGATGTACGTGATCGATCACGGCGTCGAGGACAACACGCCTTCGACCAAGGGCACGCGCAAGGACTGACGGCGGCACGGACACGCGGTGGGTGGGCGCGGCGGCCGCGGCGGCCGCGGTCGCAGGAACGGAAGACGGGTGGCGAGCGCGTGCGGCGACGATCGGAACGGCGGAAGCGCGGCGTTTCACTCGCCGTGCTGGCATGGCTCGGCACGACGTCCTGCGGAGGGCCGCCTCCGACACCGGCGTCGGAACAACCGGTCGCGGCTGTCGCAGCACCGCCGTGGTTCACTGAGCAGGCTGCCGAGACGGGCCTCGCGTTCGTCCACGCCAACGGCGCGTCCGGCCGCCTGCTGTATCCCGAGATCCTGCCGCCCGGCGTGGGGCTCGTCGACATCGACAACGACGGCGATCTCGACGTCGTCGTCCCGCAGGGCCGGCCGCTGACCGAGCGCCGCGCGGCGACTTCGACGACTGAGGGCCACGGCGCCGGTGGCCCTCGGCTCTTCCGCAACGACCTCACGATCGGCGCAGATGGAGCGCGCACGCTGCGCTTCACGGATCGCACCGCCGGCAGCGGCCTCGTCATGCCCGAGTTCGCGCTGGGCATCGCCAGTGGCGACATCGACGACGACGGATTCGTCGATCTGTACGTGACCGGCTTCGACGGCAGCCGCCTGTTCCGCAATCGCGGCGACGGCACCTTCGCCGACGTCACCGCCTCCAGCGGCGTCGGCAGTACCGGACGCCTGGCCGTGTCGGCGCCGTTCGTCGACGTAGATCGCGACGGCCGGCTGGATCTCTACGTCGCAAAACACGGCGCCTACCGCACCGACAACCGCACCTTCTGTCCGAACCCCGCTGGCGCGCCCGACTATTGTCCGCCGCAGATCTACGGCGGATCGCCCGATCGGTTCTATCGCAACCTCGGCGGCGGCCGCTTCCGCGACGACACCGCGACGGCGTTGCCGGGCCTCACGGCCCGCCCGGGCCTCGGCGTGGCGACGGCCGACTTCGACGGCGACGGCTGGCTCGACATCTTCGTCGCCAACGATGGCGAACCGGACTTCCTGTGGGTGAACCAGCGCAACGGATCGTTCCGCGAAGTCGGCCTGGCGGCAGGCGTGGCGGTGACCGGCGAGGGCCGCGCCGAGGCCAGCATGGGCGTCGACGCCGGCGACTTCGACAACGACGGCGACGAGGACCTGATCGTCACGGAACTGACCGGGCAGGGCACCAACGTCTTCGTCAACGACGGCGCCGGGCGCTTCCGTGACGTCAGCGCCGCGTCGGGCATCGGCGGCGCGAGCCTGCCGGCGACGGGTTGGGGCACGGCGTGGATCGACGTCGACAACGACGGCTGGCTCGACGCGCTCACGGTGAACGGCACGATCATCGCGCAGGACGGCCGCGCCGGCCGGCCCTTCCCTTACGACCAGCAGAAGCTGCTGTTCCGCAACCTCGCCAACGGGCGGTTCGACGTCGCGACGGGGCGTGCCGGCCCGGCGTTCGCAGCGTCGGAGTCGGGCCGTGGCGCTGCGTTCGGAGACCTCGACAACGACGGCGACGTCGACGTCGTCGTCGGCAACGACAACGGGCCGGTGCAGGTGCTCATCAACGAGATCGGCCATGCCGCCCACTGGGTCGGACTGCGCCTGGTGGGACGTCACGGCCGCGACGTGCCGGGCGCACGCGTCGTGGTCTCGCGGCCGGGTCATCCTGATCTGTGGCGTCGTGCCCGCGCCGACGGCAGCTACGGATCCGCCAACGATCCGCGCATCGTGGTCGGGCTCGGCGCCGATGGCACCGCACCGGCGATGCGGGTGCGCTGGCCCGACGGCAGCGAGGAGTCGTGGGCGTCCGTCGCCGTCGACACCTGGACGACCGTCCGCCAGGGGACCGGGCGGTGACCGGCGCGTGGTGGCGCACGGCGCTTGGAGCGTGCGTGCTGTGCCTTGCGGTGGCCTGCGGTCCCCGGGAGCCGGCGTTGGCCCCGACGCCACTGCCGGACCTGACGAAGCTGGCGCCATCGGCGCAGACGCAGATTCGCGAGGCGCATTCGCGCCTCGTGTCGCTGACGGCGGCGCGCGCGCCGGCGGGGGAGCGCAGCGCCGCCTTCGGCGAGTTGGGCCGGCTGCTGCTCGCCGCGCAGTTCCCGGATGCGCCCGAGTCCTGCTTTGCGAACGCGCAGGCGCTCGATGCCACGGACTTCCGATGGCCGTACTACCTGGCCCAGGTCTTTCGTGCCCGCGGCGAGGCGCAGAAGTCCGTGGCGGCGTTTGCCCGCGCGGCCGAGTTGAAGCCGGATGACGTGGCGACGCAGGTGTGGCTCGGCGAGACGCGCCTGCAACTCGGGCAGCCCGAGGCGGCCGCGCCGCACTACGCGCGCGCGCTCGCGCTGAAGCCGTCGTCGGTCTCCGCGCGCTTCGGTCTCGGCAAGACGGCTTTGGCGCGCCAGGACTATGCTGGCGCCGTGACGCACCTCGAGGCCGTGCTCGCCCAGGATGCGACAGCGGCGGCCGCGCACTACCCGCTGTCGCTGGCCTATCGCGGCCTGGGTGACGTCGCGCGCGCCGATGCCGCGCTGTCGCGTCGCGCCAGCCACGAGATCCTGCCGGCCGATCCCTTGATGGTCGATCTGGAGACGCTGCTCGAGAGCCCGCAGAGCCATGAGACGCGCGGCATCCGCGCGCTGGAGGCCGGTGACGGCGCCGCGGCGGAAGCCGCGTTCCGCGAGGGCCTCGCGCTGGCACCAGACCACGCCGCCCTGCACCATCGCCTCGGTGCGGCCCTGGGACTGCGTGGCGATCGGGCCGGTGCCCGTGCGGCCTACGAACGGGCGGTGCACCTGGCGCCCGATCAGTTCCTCGCGCATTACAGCCTCGGCCTGCTCGATCAGGAAGACGGACATCCCGCCGCGGCGGCCGCACACTTTCAGGCCGCGCTGACGGTCCGGCCGACGTACGTGCCGGCCCTGGTGCGGCTGGCGTCGAGTCTGCGGCGGACCGGCGGCGCGACGGCGGCACTCGACGCCTATCGGCGCGTCCTCGACGCCGAGCCGCGTCATGGCGAAGCCGTCGTCGGCTATGCGATGACGCTGGTCCAACTGGGCCGCCACCGGCAGGCGCGCGCCCATCTCGAAGGCGCGGTGCTGGCCTCGCCGGACGTCACGGCCTTCGCGCACGCCCTCGCGCGGATGCTGGCGGCCGCGCCCGACGCCGCGGTGCGCGACGGGAGCCGCGCCCGCGCCATCGTGGAGACGCTGGTCCCGAAGGGGCGCACACTCGATCTCGGCGAGACCATGGCGATGACCCTGGCCGAGCAGGGCGAGTTCGCACGGGCCGCAGCCGTGCAGCGCGACTTGCTCACGGCCGCGACGCGAGCCGGCCTGCCTCCGGTCGTCGCGCGGATGTCGGCGAACCTCGCGCGCTACGAACGGCGCCAGGCCTGCCGCGTGCCATGGACGGAGCAGGAATGGCCGTGAGGTCCCGGCGCGCCGTCGGTGCAGCGGTGTGGGCCATGGCGCCACTCGTGGTCGCCGCTCTCACGCCCGCGCCGCTCGCCAGCCGTCAATCGCCGCCGCCGGCGGTGGTCGTGCGCGCCGTCGTGCCCGACGCGAAGACCGACACGCTCACGATCGACGGCGAGCATTTCGGCGCCTCGCCCTTCGTGACGCTCGACCTCGTGCCGCTCGACGTCCGGCTGGCGCTCGACACGCAGATCATGGTGTCGGTGCCGCTCGCGCAGTTGCCGCCGGAACGCTATCTGCTCACGGTCAGCCGCGGCCCCGGTGCGCAGGATCGTGCCTCGATCGAGGTGCCGCTCGGCGTGCCCGCCACTCCGCCTCCGGCCACACCGGCGCCGGCACTGCCGGCTTCGCCGCCGCCCGCCGCCGCAGACGCCGCCGCCCGCGTCGGCGACCGGACGATCACCGTCGCCGAGGCCGATCGAGAGTGGCAGGCCACCGATCCCGGCGGCTACGTGTCGGTGATGCGCGAGCTGCATGAGCAGCGACGCCGAGCCGCCGACCGGCTCGCCACCGCCGATCTGCTGGCGCGTGAAGCCGCGGCGCGAGGCGTGACGACCGAGGCCCTGCTCGCCGCCGAGGTGCCACGCCGCGCCATCACGATGCCGGACACGGCCGTCGCCGCGCTCTACGAGAGTCTCGGCGAGCGCACGCGCGGCGCCAGTCTCGATCGCATGACGCCGTCGCTCAGGGCGTGGCTCGAGCGCAAGTCGGAGCCCGAGCTGGCCAGGATGGCCTACATCGAGGAACTGGTGAAGACCTCGACGCGCCTCGAGATCCTGATGAGCGCGCCGGTCGTCGAGATCGCACGGTCCGCCGAGGACCCGGTGCGCGGCGCGGCCGCGGCGCCGGTCGACGTCGTGCTGTTCGGCGATCTCCAGAGCCCCGACTACGCCCGCGTCGCGCCCGCGACCGCGCGCCTCGTCGAGACGTTCACCGGCCGCGTGCGGGTCACCTTCAAGCTGCTGCCGGCCTACGGCGCGCAGTCGCAGTCGGCGGCCGAGGCCGGGGCGTGCGCGCACGCGCAGGGCCGGTTCTGGCCGTTCCACGATGCCGCCGCCCGTCCCGGCACGCTCGACGCCCGGCGACTCAAGGCGATTCCCGGAGAGATCGGCCTCGACCAGGCCGCCTTCGATCGCTGCCTTGCCACCGGCGCCGCGCGCGATCGGATCCGGCAGGCGGGCAGCGAGGCCGCCCGCTACGGGATCGCCAGCGGACCGGCCGTGCTGGTCAACGGCCGGCTGGCGCCGCCGCCGCCGGCGTTCCTGCCGCCGTTCGAGTACTTCACGCGGCTCATCGAAGAAGAGCTGCAGCGCCAGGCGCGGGCCGGACGAAAGCCGGCGCCCTGACCTGCAGCCCGGCGCCTTCGGTCACGACGACCGACCGGTCGACGGCCGTTGCGGGAAAGCGCTGACGCGTGCCCGACGGCCAGTCGACCTCGACGGTCACGGCACGCGCGTCGCTGCCGAGGCCGAACGTCAGCGCCAGATCGCTCTGCGACGCGTAACTCGATCCGCTGCGCACGGTCTGCGCCTGCGTGCCGCCGGCGGCGATGACGCGCACCACCGTGCCCAGTGCGCTCGCCGTGCTGCGGGTGCCGAGGGCACGGACGCGCAGCCAGTGCCGCGGAACGCCGACGTCGTTCCGCAGCAGCGTCGCCGGTCCGTTCAGCGTGGTGAGCGCGAGGTCGAGGTCGCCGTCGCCGTCGTAGTCGAGATACGCGGCGCCGCGGCCCATCACCGGCCGCGCGAAGGCCGCGCCGACGCGCCCGCTGACGTCCTCGAACGTGCCGGTGCCGCGATTGCGGAGCAGCAGCGGCGCCATCGCGACGCGGGCGCGCGCGTCCATGCCCTGCGACTCGTCGGTGCCGCCGTTGGCGGCGAAGAGATCGAGCCAGCCGTCGAGATCGGCGTCGAGGAAGAAGACGGCCCACGTCACCGCCAGCAGGCTGGCGCGGCCGACGTCGGACCGCGGCGCGACGTCGGTGAAGAAGCGGCCGTCGTTGGTGCGATAGAGCCCGAGCATCTCGGTGACGAAGTTGCCGACGAGGATCGCCGGCCGTCCGGACCGATCGTAGTCGGCGGCGTCGACGCCCATGTTGGCGCGTGCCACGCCCTGTTCGCTCAGTGCCACGCCGGCGGCGAGGCCCTCGTCGACGAAGCCGCTCTTCCCGGTGTTGCGATAGAGCCGCGCCGGCACGCGATCGCTGCCGATGAAGACGTCGGGCCAGCCGTCGCCGTTCGCGTCCAGCACGGCGATGCCCATCGCCTTGTCGGCGGAGGCGTGGAGCCCGGCCGCCGACGTCACGTCGGCGAAGCGCCCGCCCCCGAGGTTGCGGAACAGCACCGGCGTCGTCGGCTTGTAGGCATCGGGCCCGCAGTAGCCACGTACGCCGGACTGCCCGCAGCGGACCTCGAGCGCCGGCGACCAGCGCACGTAAGTGCCGGCCAGCAGGTCGGCGCGTCCGTCCTTGTCGTAGTCGAGCCACGCCGCGCTGACGGAAAACTCCCGGACGCGGATGCCGGCGGCGGTCGTGACGTCCTCGAAGCGGCCGGCGCCGCGATTGTGGAACAGGCGGCCGCCGTCGGCCGTGGTCATGAAGACATCGTCGCGGCCGTCGTTGTCGAAGTCGGCGACGGACGCGCCCAGGCCGTAGACCGCCGCGGCGTCGAAGCCGCTGCCGGTCGTGACGTCGCGGAAGGTGCCGTCACGATTGTTCCGATAGAGACGGTGCAGCCCTGGCCCCGCGGCCTTCCATGGCCGGCCGTTGACGAACAGGAGATCGGGCCAGCCGTCGGCGTCGAGGTCGAGCACGGCGACGCCGCCGCCGAAGAGCTCGGGATACCACTTGTCCCCGGCGGCGCCGTTCTGGTGCACGAATCGCAGGCCCGCCGATGCGGTGACGTCGCTGAAGGAGACGGCAAGCGGCGCCGGGGATTGCGCGCCGGTCGTCACGAGCAGGACGGCGAGGATGCTGGTGCAGACGACGATGCCGGCCGGGAGGCGCATCGTCGATGGAGCGTCAGTCGGTGCGCGACTCGACCAGCGCGAGGGCGTTGTCGACGATGCGCTCGAGCTCGACCGCGCGCGTGGCGACCTGGCCGTCGACGACGACCTGCGAATCGCGGGCCCGGAAGTACTCGTCGGCGATGTTGAGCGCTGCCAGGATCGCCAGACCCAGGGTGTCGCTCGACGGCGCGGAGTCGTAGGCGACGCGCAGCTTGCGGTCGACGTAGGCGGCGAGCTCCTGCACGTACGCCGGGTCGAGCGTGCTCCGGATCGGGTAACGCTGCCCGTTTACCTCGACGTGCACGACGCGCGGGTCGGCCATGGCCTGAGGGGAATCAGAGCTTCAGGGTGTCGAGCTCCGCGAGGATCTCGCCGACGCGGGAGCGAATGAGGTCGCGTTCTTCACGCAGCGCGGTGATCTCGCTGCCGGTCTGTTCCGCCGCGCTCATGCGCTCGGTCAGCATCGCGATCTCGCGCTGCAGGCGCCCGTTCTCGTCCGAGAGGCGGGTGTGCTCGCCCTTGAGCCGCGAAATCGTGCTCACCAGCAGCTTGATCTTCTCTTCGAGCCGGTCGAGGGGCTCCACGCCCACACCCATCGTCTTCGCCATCGTCCCCTCGTCTCCCTACCGCCGCACCGCGCCGTGTTCCGCGACGGCCACTTGATGAATACGCACGAGCGAGTGCTGGACCTCGTCGTCCAGCAGCGTCCGATCGGGCGCCTGGAACGTCAGCCGGAATGCGAGGCTGACCTTGCCGTCGCCCTTCTTCGGATCGAACCGATCGAACAACTCCACGCTGATCAGGGAGTCGCCGCCCGCTTTGCGGATGGTGTCACGAAGCGACTGGGCAGACAAGGTGTCATCGACCAGCAGAGCGAGGTCACGCACGACGGCGGGGAAGCGTGGTAGCGGCGTGACGCGGGTCGCGCCGGGCGGCGCGGCCGTCGCCAGCGCGTCGAGGGCGAGCTCGAGCACGAAGACGTCGGCGGCATCGGCGCGTGGAATCCCGCGGCGTTCGGCCACGGCCGGATCGAGCAGCCCGCACACGCCCACCGTCGCGCCGTCGACGGCGACCGCAGCGGCGCGCCCGGCCACGAGATACGGCGGCACGTCGGGCGCCAGCGTCGCCGCCACGCCGTAAGCGCGGCCGATCTGCTCGACGGCGCCGGCGATGTCGAAGAAGTCGACGTCGCGGCGGCCACCGCTCCAGTGATCGCCACCGGCGGCGCCGGTCCAGGCCGCGGCCAGCGAGCGTCGTTCACCGGCGGCGGCGAATGCGGTCGCGATCTCGAAGACGCGGACGTCACGGCGCCCATGGCGCCGGTTGTGGCTCACGGCGTCGACGACGCCGGGCAGCACGCTGGGCCGCATGACGGCGAACGTCTCCGACAACGGATTCGCCAGGGCAATTGGCGCCGCTCCGGCGGCGAACGGCTCGGCCGCGGCCGCCTCGATGAACGCGAAGCTGATCGCCTCGGAGAACCCCAGCGCCAGCATCACCCGCCGCGCGACGGCATCGCGGGCGATTCGTGGATCGGACGGCGGAGGCGCCTGGAGCACCGGCGGGAACGTGGCCGGGAGGTGCTCGAACCCGTGATGGCGTCCCACTTCCTCGATGAGGTCTTCGGGGCGGGTGACGTCCGGCCGCCAGCCCGGCACGGTCACGCGCCAGGCGCCTGGTCCGGTTGCGTCGGCGCTGAACCCCAGCGCATGCAGGATGCGCTCGACGGCCTCGACCGGCACCGGCATGCCGAGCAGGCCCTCGACGTGCGCGTGCGTCAGCGCGATCGCCGGTGCCACGTGCGGAATCGCGACGGCGTCGACCAGCGGCCCGTCGGCGGCGCCGGCGCCGAGGATCTCGAGCAACGCGAGGGCGCGCGCGATGGCGCGCGCCTGGCCCGTGGGGTCGGCGCCGCGTTCGAACCGGGTCGACGCCTCGGTCTTGAGGCCCAGCGCCTTGCTCGTCGCGCGAATCGATCGCGGCCGCCACCACGCGGCTTCGAGCACGATGCGCGAGGTCGTGTCCTTGACCTCGGAGTCGAGGCCGCCCATCACGCCGCCGATTGCCGCGGCCCGGTCGCGATCCGCCACGACGAGCTGCGGCGGCGCCAGCGTCCGCGTCTTGCCGTCGAGGGTCACCAGCGTCTCGCCGGGCCGGGCCTGGCGCACGACGATGGCATCGCCGGCGAGGCGCGCATGATCGAACGCGTGCATCGGCTGGCCGAGCTCGAGCATCACGTAGTTGGTGACGTCGACGACGTTGCTGATCGGGCGCACGCCCAGCGCCTGCAGCCGGTGCTGCATCCAGGCCGGCGACGGCGCGACGCGCACGCCGGCCGCCGCGCCGGCGAAGCGCGGGCACAGGTCCGGCGCATCGAGCGTCACGGTGAAGCTCGCGGCATCGGCCCCGGCCATGCGCGCCGTGCGCAGATGGCCCGGCGCCTCCGGCCCCGGCATCCGCAGCGGCAGGCCGTAGACAGCCGCGACCTCACGCGCGATGCCGACCACCGACAGGCAGTCGGGCCGGTTGGCGGTGACGTCGAAGTCGATCACCGCGTCGTCACCCACCGGCACTGCGTCGTCGGGCGCCGGCCCGGCGGCCACCGGCTCGAGGCCCTCGAGCGCGAGGCCGCGCAGCGAGAGCCGGCGGCCCAGCTCCGCAGGACCGTCGGGCACCGACACGTAGTCCCTCAACCACGAGTACAGGACCTTCATACCGAGAACTGCTCCAGGAAGCGCAGGTCGTTCTCGTAGAAGAGGCGGATGTCGCCCACGTCCCACTTCAGCATCGCCACGCGCTCGATGCCCATGCCGAACGCGAAGCCGGTGACCTCGGCCGGGTCGTAGCCGACGGCTTCGAACACCGCCGGATGCACCATGCCGCTGCCGAGAATCTCGAGCCAGCCGGTGTGCTTGCACACCGCGCAGCCGGTGCCGGCGCACGAGATGCAGCGGACGTCGACCTCGGCGCTGGGCTCGGTATACGGGAAGAAGCTGGGGCGGAAGCGCACGTCGGTGCCGGCGCCGAACAGCGCCTCGGCCATCGCCAGCAGCGTGCCCTTCAGGTGCGCGAGCGTGATGCCCTTGCCGACGACCAGTCCTTCGCACTGGTGGAACATCGGCGTGTGCGTGAGGTCGAGGTTGTCGCGGCGGTAGACCGGACCGATGGCCACGAGCCGCACCGGCGGATCGTGCTGCTCCATGTAGCGGATCTGCATCGCCGACGTGTGCGTGCGCAGCAGCGTGAGGGGCTGCGGCGCGCGGGCGCGTGCCGACGACGCGGCCGCCCACGGCGCGTGTGGCGTCGCGTGCAGCGGCTCGTTCAGGTAGAGCGTGTCCTGCATGTCGCGGGCGGGATGGTCCGCGTGCATGTTGAGGGCCTCGAAGTTGTGCCAGTCGTCCTCGATCTCGGGGCCCTCGAGCACCTGGTAGCCGAGGCGCGTGAAGATCTGCTGCACTTCCTCGCGGACAAGGCTGAGCGGATGGCGATGCCCGAGCAGCGGCGCGCGCCCGGGCAGCGTGAGATCGACGGCATGCGCGGGGCGCCGCGTGGCGGCGACCGTGGCCTCACGTTCGGCCAGCGCCTGCTCGACGCGCTGCTTCAGGGCATTGACCTGCTGCCCGAAGGCCTTGCGATCGGCCGGCGGCAGCGTCGGCAGCAGGGCCATCAGGTCGGCGATGCGTCCGGACTTGCGGCCGACCCAGGCGATCTTCAGCGCGTCGAGCGCCGTCGCACGGGCGGCGGCAGGCGTCGCATCGACCGCGGCCAGCGCCGTCGCGAACGCCGCGTCGTCGTCGGCGATGCGCACGACGAGCTCGGAGAGCGTGGGCATGGGCTCCTATTCTAGGGGCTGGAGGCTGGGGGCTGGGGGCTCGGGCGAGCCCGAAAACGAAAACACCAGGCGAAGAGACCCTCGCCTGGTGTTTCGATTGACGAGTCGGGAACGTTGGGCCGGGGACACGCCCCAGCCACCAGCCCCCAGCCGCTAGGCGGCGCCGTGTGCCGCCTTGGCTCGCGCCGCGATCGCGGCAAAGGCGGCCGCATCGCGGTTGGCGATCTCCGACAGGCTCTTGCGGTCGAGCGTGATGCCGGCTTTCTTCAGGCCGTTCATGAACACGCTGTACGACATCCCGTGCTCGCGGGCGGCGGCGTTGATGCGCTGCACCCACAGGCTGCGGTAGTCGCGCTTCTTCTGCTTGCGGCCGGCATAGGCGTAGACGCCCGCCTTCTCGGCCGCTTCCTTCATGAACTTGTAGAGCTTGGACTTGTTCTGGAAGAAGCCCTTGGTGAGCTTTTCGAGCTTCTTCCGCTTGGCACGGCGCACCGTGCCGCGTTTGACGCGAGGCATGACTGACTCTCCGGACTAGCGGCCAGGGAGAACGAGTGGGCTCATTTTTCGTCCGCGAAGAACGCGGACCCCGAACACGCGACGGCGGAAATGCCCTGGCCGCCTGCCGTCGCGCGTAGGGACCGGGCACCAGGGACGTGGGAAGAGGAAAGCGCTTGGCTTACCCTGATCCCTGGTCTCTGCTCCGTGGTCCCTACAGGGTTCTAGTCGTAAGGAAGCATCCGCCGCAGCTTGGCCTGCTCGGATTCCGAGACCAGCTTGTTCCCGCGGGCGTGCCGCTTCATCTGGGTGGTCTTGCAGGTGAGCTGGTGGCGCTTGAAGGCGGCGGCGCGGGTGAATTTCCCGGTGCCGGTCTTCTTGAAGCGCTTGGCGGCGCCCCGGTGGCTCTTCAACTTCATCTTCGGCATGTCGTCCTCAGTTCCCGGCCAACTCTTCTTCGGACTCCGCCGGCCGCGTCGATCGCGTCACCGGCTTGGCCCCGCGCTTCTGCGACAGGATGGTGTGCATCTGGTTGCCTTCCTGGCGCGGCATCGTCTCCGGCATCGCCAGGTCGGCGAGGTCTTCGATGAGCCGCATCAGGATGCGCTGGCCGATCTCCGGGTGCGCCATCTCGCGCCCGCGGAAGAACACCGTCGCCTTCACCTTGTCGCCTTCTTCGAGGAAGCGCTCGATGTGCTTCTTCTTGAACTGGTAAT
>CADEDM010000114.1 GCA_902826065.1 uncultured Acidobacteriota bacterium
GACAAGAAGGTGCTCGCCGCGGTCCTGCGTGAGCGGGATCGCATCGCCGTCGGTGCCGACATGCTGGCCAAGGCGCTGCGCAAGGGCGGCCGCATCGTCTTCGTGGGCGCCGGCACGAGCGGACGGCTCGGCGTCGTCGAGTCGGCCGAAATGCCGCCGACGTTCGGCACCGACCCGGACCTGGTGCAGGCGATCATGGCCGGCGGCCAGACCGCGATCCTGCGCGCCAAGGAAGGCGCCGAGGACGACTTCGAAGAGGGGGCCCGCGCCACCAAGCGCCTGGTGCCCACCAAGAAGGACGTCGTCGTCGGCGTCTCGGCCAGCGGCATGACGCCGTTCGTGCGCGGCGCGCTCACCAGCGCCCGCGGCGCCGGCGCCCGCATCATCTTCGTCACCTGCGATCCGCGCACCGAGCTCCAGTCGTTCGTCGATCTCACGATCGCGCCGGCGGTTGGTCCGGAGGTCATCGCCGGGTCGACACGCCTCAAGGCCGGCACCGCCACCAAGCTGGTGCTGAACACGCTGACGACGTCGGCCATGGTGCTGCTGGGCAAGACCTACGGCAACCTGATGGTCGACCTGCGCACCGGGTCCGAGAAGCTGCGCGATCGCGCACGGCGCATGGTGCACATCGTCACCGGCATCGAGCTCGACGCCACCGATGCGCTGCTGAAGCGGGCGCACTGGAACGTGAAGGCCGCGGTCGTGATGCAGAAGACCGGCTTGTCCTATCAGAAGGCACTGAGCCGGCTGCGCAAGGCCGACGACCGGCTGCGCGACGCGATCGGCGAGGACATCGAGCCGCGCCTCAGGGCGCTGCTCGACCAGTCGCCCGACGGCCGCTAGCGTCCGCGCCGGCCGAGGTCGGCCGCCGCCGCCCGATCCACCACCACGTGGACGTCGGGATGCACCTGCAGCCACGAGGCCGGACACGCGGTCGTGAGGGGCCCATCGATCATCGCCGCCACCGCGTCGGCCTTGGCCGCGCCGGTCGCCATCAGAATCACCCGCCGTGCGCCCAGCACCTGACGCATGCCCATCGTCAACGCCCGGGGCGGCACGCGCTGCCTGTCGCCGCCGAAGGCCTCGGCGTTGGCATTGGCACGGCGGGTGCCTTCCTCGAGCGCCACGACGTGGGTCTCGGCGACCAGGTGCGGCCCCGGCTCGTTGAAGCCGATGTGGCCGTTGCCGCCGAGGCCGAGGACCAGCAGGTCGAGTCCGCCAGCCGCGACGAGGGCGCCTTCGAATCGCGCACACTCGGCGACGGGATCGACGGCGTCGCCGCGCAGGAACCCGATGGCGTCCGGCCGCAGGTTGACGTGACGGAACAACCGCGCCTCCATGAAGGCACGGAAGCTGCCGGGCGCCTGTGGCGCCAGGCCTTCGAACTCGTCGAGGTTGAACGTCCGCACGCCCGACCAGTCGAGTCCGGCCGCCGACAGCCCGGCGTAGAGGCCGAGCGGCGTCCGCCCCGTGGGCAGGCCCAGCGTCAGCCGCGGCGTCGCGACCACCACCGCCGACACGAAGTCCTGGACGCGCCGGCTGACGGCGTCGTACGACTCGAGGATGTCGACGGTCATGCGCGTGCCGGCGGTGCGCCGGCATAGACCGGCAACCGCAGCCGGCCCTCGGCGGCCCGTCGCGCCAGGCGCACCGCGCCCAGCGCCGGTTCATCGGTGAGCAGGCCGGTCACCGCACGCGGGGCCAGGTCGGCGACACGCGCGGCCATCATCGACGCCATCACCGGCGCCATCTTGAAGAGCCCGCCCGACAGGACCACGTGGAACCGCTCGCCGCGCATGCCCAGTTGCTCGATGACCGACCGCGCCGCCAGCATGAGTTCGTCGGCGCCGGCGCGCAGGATCTCGCTCGCCACGGCATCCCCCGCGGCCTCGGCGCGGGCAACGAGCCCGGCCATCGCCGCGATCATCGGCCGCCGATCCTGGCGCGAGTGCACCTTGCGCACCAGGCCGTCGATGCGTTCGGCGTCGGCGTGTTTGAGCACGAGCGCGGTGAGCGCGGTCGCCGGCCCGCGACGATCGGCGGCGCGTACGACCGCGGCGAGCGCCCGGGCGCCCACCCAGAACGCCGACCCCTCGTCGCCGTAGACTTCACCCCAGCCGCCGGCCCGCGCCGCCGTGGCCGACGGCCCGATGCCGTACGCGATCGACCCCGTTCCGGCGATCACGACCACGCCCGGGCTGTCGTCGGCGCCGGCGACCAGCGCGATATGCGCGTCGTTGACGGTGACGATGTGACCGCGACAGCCGAGCCGACGCAGGATGCCGCGCACGACGCGCTCTTCATCGGGACGATCCATGCCCGCCATGCCCACGCACACGACCTCGGGCATCGCCAGCCGCTCGCCGAGCGCGTCGCGCATCACCTCGAACAGCGCCTTCTCGGTGGCCAGTTCGCCGGCGCTGTGCAGGTTGGCACCGCCGCCGCGGCCCTCGCCGATCACCCGGCCGTCGCCATCGGCCAGCCAGGCGACGGTCTTGCTGCCGCCAGCGTCGATCCCGAGCACGTCCACGTCTGAAGCTTATACTGACGCCGGTGCTCGCTCCGCTCGACTACGCCGTCATCGCCGCCTACCTGGCCGCCATCACCGCGTTCGGATCCTGGTTCGGGCGCTTCCAGCACACGACGCGCGACTACTTCCTCAGCGGCCGGTCGGTGCCATGGTGGGCGGTGTGCTGCACGGTGGTCGCCACCGAGACCAGCACGCTCACCTTCATCGGCATCCCGGCCACGGCCTACGGCAGCGACATGACGTTCCTGCAGCTTGCCGCCGGGTACGTCATCGGCCGGATGCTCGTGAGCACGCTGTTCATACCGGCGTACTTCCGCGGCGATCTCGTCACCTCGTACGAACTCCTGCAGCGCCGCTACGGCCGCGAGGTGACGACGTTGTCCGCCGGGCTGTTCCTCGTGACGCGATCGCTCGCCGACGGCATCCGGCTCTTCGCGACGTCGCTCGTCATCAGCGTCGTCACCGGCGTGCCCACGGCGTGGACGACACTGGTGGTCGGCGGACTGATGATCGTCTACACCGTCCGCGGCGGCGCCAGCGCCGTCATCTGGACCGATGTCGTGCAGATGTTCGTCTACGCCGCCGGCGCCGGCATCGTCGCCTGGACGCTGCTCGATCGCATTCCGGGTGGCTGGGACGAAGTGGTACGCGCCGGCAGCGCGGCCGGCAAGTTCACCGTCCTGAACCTGTCGATGGATCCGACCGCCGTCTACACGATCTTCAGCGGGCTGTTCGGCGGCGTCGCCCTCACGCTCGCCACCCACGGCACCGACCAGTTCCTGGTGCAGCGGCTGCTCGCCGCCACGAGCGCGCGCGCCGCGGCCACCGGCCTCGTGCTGAGCGGCTTCGTGGTGTTCGTCCAGTTCATCCTGTTCCTGCTGATCGGCGTGATGCTGTTCACCTTCCATCAGCACGTGCCGCTGGAGACGCCGCTCGCCCGCACCGACCAGGTGCTGCCGCATTTCGTCGTCACCTACCTGCCCTCCGGCGTCGCGGGCTTCATCGTCGCGGCGATCGTCGCCGCGGCGCTGTCGCCGTCGCTCAACGCGATGGCCGCGACGACCATCAACGACTTCTACAAACCACGCGGGCGTGCGCCGCACGATGAAGCGGCCCTGATGGCGCTGTCGCGCCGGATCACGATCGCGTGGGGCGTCGTGCAGGTAGCGATCGCGCTCGGCGCGCAGCTCATGGATCGATCCGTGCTGGATGCCGGTCTGGCCGTGTTGTCGTTCGCCTCGGGATCGGTGCTCGGTGCGTTCCTGCTGGCGACACGCGTGCCGTCGGTCGGGCCGCGCGCGGCCTGGCTCGGCATGATGACCGGCCTCGTGGCGATGACCGCGGTGTGGGGCCTCACGTCGACGGCGTTCACCTGGTACGTCTTCATCGGCGCCGTGACCACGGTGGCCGTCGCCTGGAGCCTGGCCCGCCTGCGGCCGGAGCCGGCGTGAGCGCGCCGCCCGACGCGCTGATCGGCGTGCTCACCGGCGCCGTCGAGGCGCGCGTGACGCCCGGCGGCGTCATCGAGGCGGGTGACCATCACGGCGCCGTGTGGACGGTGGCGGCCGGCCGCCACACCTACGCGACGGACGCGCCCGTCGTTGCGGCCGACACCGTCTACGATCTCGCCTCGCTCACGAAGGTCGTGGCCACGACGACCCTCGCGGCCGTGGCGCACGCTCGCGGCGCGCTCCCGTTCGAGACGGCGATCGGTGACCGGCTCGCGTCGTTCGCCGATCGGGCGCCGGTCACCGTGGGCGATCTGCTCGAGCATGCCGCCGGCTTCCCCGCTCACCGGCCCTACTACCAGAGCGTCGCCGGCGCGGCCGCCTATCGCACCCGCATCGCCGCCGAACCGCTCGCGTATGCGCCGCGGACGCGGCACGAGTACACCGACCTCGGTTTCATGCTGCTGGCGATGCTGCTGGAGGCGGCTGTCGGCGCGCCGCTGGACGTCCAGTTCGATCGCCTGGTCGCTGCGGCGCTGCCTGGCGCCGAGGTCGCGTTTGGCATCCGGGGGTCGTGGCTGGCCCGTACGGCGCCGAGCGGGCTATGTCCGTGGCGCGGCCGGGTGTTGCGCGGGCACGTGCACGACGCCAACGCCGCCGCGCTGGGCGGCGTGGCCGGCCACGCAGGGCTCTTCGCCACGGCACCGGCCGTCGGGGCGTTTGCGCGCTGGTGGCTGCGGCTGTGGAGTGGCGACGCCGTCGCGTCGGCGGGCGTCCCGGCAGCGCTCCTGGCGCGGATGACCATCCCGGGAACAGTGCCCGGCAGTTCGCGCGCGCTCGGCTGGGACACGATGCTGCCGACCTCGTCGTGCGGCACGCGCCTGTCGACGCGCGCCATCGGCCACACGGGATTCACGGGCACGTCGCTGTGGATCGATCCGGCGCGCGACCTCTACGTGGTGCTGCTCACGAACCGCGTGCACGCCTCCGACGATCTCGACGGCATCCGCCGGCTGCGCGTCGCCGTGCACGACGCCGTCGCCGACGCCTGGGACGCGCGCGCCTGAAGGCGCCTCAGCGCTTTTTCGTCGCTGGCGCGCCGAAGATCGACTGACCGCTTTGGGTCGCCGGCGGCGGATACGCCGGATTGAACGGCGAGGCGCCTGGGGCGCCGGCCCCGGGCTGGAACGGGTTGGCGCCCGGCGGTAGCGGTCGGCCGAAGCTCCCCGGGCCGGACGGCCCACCGGGAGCGCCAAAGGGATTCGCGCCGGGTTGGCCGAAGGGGTTGGTTCCGGGTTGGCCCATCGGGTTCGCGCCCGGCTGCCCGAACGGACTCGTGCCGGGTTGGCCGAACGGATTCTGTCCGGGCTGCCCGGTGGGCCCACCACCGGGGCCACCGGCGCCGGCGGCGCCGGGCGCGGTGTTCATCGCCTGCAGGAGATCCGGCGGCAACCCCTTGCCCGGCTTGATGTCCTGATAGGTCACGGCCCACTGGTCGTAGCGGGTGCGGCCGTTGTAGACCTTCATCCCCTCGCGCTTGCTCTTGGAGACCACGCCGATCACCGGCGCGCCGGGCATGGCCGGCTGCTGCCCCGAACTCGAGGTCCCGCCGGTCTGGCCAAGGGTGGCCGTGCCACCGCTGCCCGTCGTGGGCGTGCCCTGCGCGATCTGACCAGGCTGGCTGGTCCCGCCGGCACTGCCGGCCCCAAGCTGACCGGCCGGTGTCGCCGTCTGATAGACAGGGTTGAAGTCTTGACCAGAGAGCGGATCCTTGTATTTCCGACGCACGAACCGCTGCTCGACCAGCACGTCGAGGCTCGGCGGGAAGCTCGCGCCGTACTTGTGCTGCCACTTCATGACGCCGCGGGCGTACTCGCGGGCGCGGAACAGGTACTCCTCCTCGCGCTCGCGCTGGGCCTGCTTGCTCCAGACGGGCAACGCCGCCCCCATCAGCACGGCCATCACACTCAGGCCGACCAGCAGCGCGACCATCGCGTAGCCGTGGTCGGATCGGCACGGGAGTGCCGGGGCGCCTTGACCACGTAACTGCACGTAACTATTATCGTTAGCGGCCCGCCACATGTCACGTCTCACGCGATCGGCCTTTCTGGGCACCCTGCTGGCGGTTGCCACCTCGTCGGCATGCGACAAGGTGCCCCTCATGGCGCCTACCAATTCGACGATCCGCCTGGTCTCCGCGGTCGGCGTCCTGCCCCTCACGGGCAGCACCAATATCACGGCGGTCGTGATCGAGGCGGCCGGCACGCCGGTGCAGAACGGCACCGTGGTCTCGTTCACCGCGGCCCTGGGCACCTTCGAGCCGCGGGAGGCCCGCACCACCAACGGCCAGGCCACGGTCAAGTACACGGCCGGCAACACCTCGGGGAAGGACGCCATCAGCGCCTTCTCCGGCGGGAGCAAGTCGGAGAACCTCGAGATCCTGGTCGGCGCCGCCGGCGCCGGCGCCGTGACCGTGCGAGCCACGCAGACCATCGTGCCGTCGTATGGCGGCGCCACCACGATCATCGCCACCGTCGTCGACACCGGCGGCAACCCGCTGAAGAACGCGCCCGTGGCGTTCGCGACCACCGCCGGGTCGCTGACCGCGAGCACCGCGTTCTCGAACGACGGCGGCGAGGCCCGCACCGAACTCCAGACCAACGTCGACGCCACGGTCACCGCCTCGGTCGGGGCCGGCACCGCCGCGCAGAAGGGCGAGATCAAGATCACGGCGCGCGACCTGCCGGTCGTCTCGATTGCGGTCGTCAACTCGGCCGCCCCCAACATGACCGAGGCCGGCATCCCGACGATCTTCTCGCTCAAGCACGAGAACGTCGCGACCGGCAGCGCCATCCGCAACGCGGTGATCAACTTCGGCGATGGCGCCAGCACCAACCTCGGGCCGCTCACCGGCACGGTGTCGACGCCGCATGAGTACGCGCGCACCGGGTTCTTCACCGTCACCGTCACGGCCACCGACGCCGTGGGCCTCACTGGCGTCTCGAGCCTCGCGCTGCAGGTCACCGACCGCTACACCATCCCGGTGACGGTGACGGGCGGCGCGCCCTCGGGCGGCGTCGTGACGTTCAACGCCACCGCGACGCTCCGCACCAACACCTCGATTCGCAGTGTGCAATGGGACTTCGGCGACGGCACCGCGCCGCAGGTGACGTCGGGCCTGCTCACCACCCATCGCTACACGTCGGCGAACACCTTCCGGGTCCGCGTCCGCGTCGTCGCCAACAACGGCGACGAGGGCTTCTGGGAAGGCGACATCCGCATCATCTCGGTCTAGTACGGCGCGGGCCGCCTCACCGCCTCATCGCGGCGGCCGGTGGTCGCCGGACGCGGGGTCGATCGCGGCGTGGCATCTGCCGCGCGCGGCTACCACTCGGCGTAGGGCTTCCCGTCGAGGGCCGTCTTGTCCGACCCGCTCTTCACGTCGAAGATGCCAGTTTCGGCCGTGGGATTCGCTGGATCCGATTCCGCCGGCACCGTCTGCCACGTCTCCGCGGAGTTGGTCATCGGGTCGTCGGGGATCTTGCGCAGGTAGCCGTCGGTCACCAGGTCTTCGAGCGCGGCCGGCCACTTCTGCTTGTCGGCGTAGTACTGGTCGATGGCCTCGCGCATCTTGTGCAGGTCATCGGCGAGCGTGGCCTCGCGGGCGCGAACGATGCTGTTCTGGTAGCCCACCAGCGCCACGGCCGACAGCACCACGATCAGCGCCATCACCACCAGCAGCTCGAGCAGCGTGAACCCGTGCGCGGCCGAGAGGCGCGCGCGGCGCAATGTCGTCATCCTCGTGTCTCGCCTACCAGTCGCTGTACTTGGTGCCGTCGAGGCCAGTGCCGCCGCTGGTCGACCGGATGTCGTAGACGTTCTGGCCTCCCCACCGCGTGGCGTCGACCTTGTCCTGATACGACCGCAGCGCCCATTCCGCCTTGCCGGTCATCGGATCGATTGGAATGCGGCGCAGCAACTTCACCTTGCGTCCAGTCGCGTCGCCAGCGAGCGTCACGCCTTCGACCAGGGTCTCGAGGTCCGGCGGATAGCCCTCGTTGCCGGGCTTCAACTCCGTCGATGGGACCTTGCCGGTGGCGACGAGGTCGTAGAAGCCGTCGATGGCCCCGCGCAGTTCGCGGAGATTGGCGCGCAACTCGGATTCCTTCTGGCGCTGGATCGTGACGCGCGCCAGCGGCTGAATCCCGGCCGCGAGGATCAGCAGGATCGTCGTCACGATGAGCAGCTCGATGAAGCTGTATCCGCGCTCGAGACGGCTCCAGACCCGCACGTCGCTCCCCTACTTGACCGCCACCGTGACCGACTGGAACTGCAGCGGCGCGGCCCCGCCTCCGGCCAGCGTGCCCACGCCCGACAGCGTCAGGGCCGACGTGCCGGGTGCGACGGCGTCGAAGACCACGGCGCCCAGCATGCCGGTACCGGACACGCCGAGCACGTCACCCGGACGCACCACAGCGATGTCGACGCGACCGGCGGCCGGGTCGACCTTCTGCGTGAACGTCGGCTGGGTGCCGCCCTGCCGCATGACCGTCCCTTCCTGGACGGTGCGCACGCGCAGCACCGCCGGGTTGTAGGTGATCGACAGCGAGACCGTCGACAGACGCGCCGCGTTCGACACCGAGATCGGCACGAGATACGGTCCCCCGCCGACGCGGAACTCGGTGCCCGGCGGTGACACCAGCACCGTCGCCGGCGCCGCGGCCGCGGGCGCACCGAACGGCGACGGCGGTGGCGCCGCGGCCGGCGCGGGCGGTTGCGGCGGCGGCTGCTGCAGGCCTGGGAACACCGGCGGCGTGGGCGGCGGCGTTGCCGCTGGCGCCGCGGCAGCCGCGGGATCCGCCGGAACGGGTGGAGCCGGGGCCGGCGCCACGGGCGGGGGCGGGGCCGGGGGCGGCGCCGGCGCCGTCGTCGTGCCCGGAATCGGCGAACTGCCGGCAGGAATCTGCGGTGCGTTGGGAGCGCCCGGCGTCGTGGTGGTGCCAGGAATCGGCGAGCTGCCGACCGGCAGTTGCGGCGTGCCCGGCGGCGGCACCGCGGGCGGCGGCTCGACGGCCGGGGCGCCGCCGCCGAAGATCGGCGGCGGACCGCCGACGGCCATGTTGGCCTGCGTGCCGATGTAGATCGGGCTCAGATCGCTGGCCGAGAGCTGGTGCGAGCGCACGATGCGCGGCGTCAGCAGCATCACGATGTCGGTCTGGCGGATGTTCGAGTCGTTGTCGGCGAACAACTGCTGCAGGATCGGCATACGCAAGATGCCGGGGAAGCCGCGCAGCGCCCGCCGCTCGTCTTCACGCAGCAGGCCGGCGAGCAGGTTCGACTCGCCGTCGCGCAGCCGCAGCTTGGTCGTGACCTTGCGCGACGCGAACGCCGGCAGCACCTGCCCGGCGATGTTCGAGTCCTGGCCGCGCGCGCTGTTCTCGAGCGTCAGCTCGAGCACGATGTCGCCCTCGTAGGTCACGCGCGGCGTCATCTCGACGATGACGCCGATCGGGCGATACGTGAACGACGTCAGCGGATTGGCCGAAGCGCCGCCGGTCGCGATCGGCGTGAAGGTGGTGCTGGGCACCGGCACCTCTTCGCCGAGATTCAGCGTGACCTTCTGCCCCTCGGTGCCGCGCAGCTGCGGCTTGGCCACGGTCTTCGTGTTCGAGTCGCTCTCGAGGAAGCGGACGAAAGCCGCCGGCACGGCGAGATAGAAGTCGGCGGCGCTGATGCCGGTGGAGATGGTGTTGGCGTTGAAGACCGGCGGCGAGCTGACGTTCCTCGGCGCGGTGCCGCCGCCGGTCGTGGGCGTCGTGGTCGTGCCGCCGGTGCCGGTCGACGTGGACGAGCCGCCCGGCGCTTGTTCGGGCGAGAAGATGCCGCCCAGCGCGTAGTCGGTGAGGTTGAGACCGTACTGCTTGGTGCGCTCGCGGCTGACCTCGAGGATCTGCACGTCGATGACGACTTCGGCCCGGGGCTTGTCGTTGATCTTGATGATCTGCTCGACGATCTCGACGACCGGCGCCGAGGCCCGCACCGTGATCGTGTTGTTGGTCTTGTTCGGCGCGATGCGCGGCTGGATCGCCATCTGCGGCGCGATGATCACCGTGTTGACGAGCTGCGCCAGTTCGGTGGCGTCGGAGTGCGAGATGAAGAAGGTCTTGATGACCTGCTCTTCGTACTGCTGGCGCTTCTGCGTGTTGTCGGTGGCGATGATGATGGTGCGCTCGTTGAGCACCTTGTAGAAGATCTGGTTCGCCAGCATCACCTGCTGCAGCGCCTGCTCGAGGGTGACGCCCTCGAGCTGCACGGTGACGCTGCGATCCTGGAAGTCGCGGTCGTAGGTGACGTTGATGCCGGTGGAATTGCCGATGAAGTTGAGCAGGTCGCGCAGGCTGGTGGTGGCGAAGCGCAGGCTCAGCGGCTCCTTCGAGGTCGGGTTCAGCACCGGCTCGGGCGAGTTGCGGCGCGCCTGCTCGCGCATCGCCTCGATCGCCGGCCGGGGCCGGCTGGCCTCCAGCCGCTCACGCAGTTCGCGATCGAGCTCCGCGGCGCGGGCGGCGACCGAGCGGTTCGACGGGTCGTACTCGATGGCCTTGCGGTACTCGCGCAGGGCCTCGTCGGGCCGGCCTTCCGTCTCGAACGTGCGGCCGCGGGCGATGTGGAACGCCCCCGCCTGCTGCATCGCCCGCTCGAGCGCAATCTTGTATTCCGGCTTGTCAGGGGCCGACTGCAGCGCCTGGCGGTAGTAATCGACCGCCTCGTCCCACTGCTGCGCGTTGGAAGCCTGCTGGCCGCGGCGATAGGCCCGGCTGGTGGCGCATCCGGCCAGCACCAGCATGGCCAGCACGGCCGCCACGGCCCGAAGCTTGCGTCGTCTCGACACGCGATCTCCCATCATCCGTCACTGGCCGCTGAGCCGCAGGGTCTGGCGTCCGCGGCCGTCAGCGTAGGCGATGTCGATCGACTCGGTGCCGATCGCCAGAATTCTGTAGCGTCCGTCGATGATAGCCCCTTCGGTGCCGTGCACCACGAGGCCCTTGCTGTCGCTGAGGACCGCGATCTTGCGCGTCGCGCCGCCCTCGACGAGGCCGATGAACTTCAGCGGAATCGGCGGCAGCGGCGGCGGCCCCGTGGGCACGATCGGAGGCAGTCCCGGCGCCAGGGTCGGCTCGCGCCGCACCGGCCGCGAATCGCTGGCAGGAATGATCCGCGCGCCGAACGCAAACGGGTTGCGGCCACCGTCATCTGGCCCGCGACGCGCCTGTCCGAGGGCGTCGAGCGTCACGTCGCCCGGTGGCGCCGGCATCGCCGCCGGAGCGTCGCGCCGGGCCGCCGTCGCGGCCGGCACCGCGGCCGGCGCTGGCGCCAGGTACTGCCACCCGCCGATGGCGGCGAGCACGGCCAGCAGGCCGTAGAGAAGCTGGCGCTGGCGATCAGGGGACATCGGCGGTGAAGTAGGTCGAGATGGCGATGGTGAGGCTCAGCGGCGACGCGCCGTTCTCGCCTTCCGAGAGCACGATCGAGTCGACGATGACGAAGTCCTTCGCCGTCTCGAGGTCGTAGAGAAAGCCGCGGACGCCGCGATACGAGCCGGCCAACTCGATCGTGGCCTGCAGCCGCGCCAGCTGGCTGCCGCGGATGGTCTCGGGCGTGGCGACGCTGCGCGAGAAGGTCACGTCGTGCGCGCGGGCCAGTTGCGCCACCTTGAGTTGCAGCAGCCGGCGGGCGTCGCCCACGCTCTTCGGCAGCACGTCGGCACGGAACGTCGCCAGTTCACGCGTGGCCGTGTCGCGGCCGTCGCGGGCGGCCGTGGCCGCCGCCAGTTCCGCCGCCGCTGCACGCGCATCGGCCGAGGCCTCGGTCGCGCGGCGCTCGGACGCCGACACCGAGCGCGACAGCGGCAGGACGCCCAGCACCACGGCGACGACGTTCGCGCCGAGCAGCACGGTCAGCGGCCAGATCCACGTGCGATGTTCGCGGAGTACGCGGCGCAGGAGCACGCCTCGACGGTCGGTCATCGTCGGCCCTCGGGCGCCGCAGGGGTGGCGGACGCCGTCTTGGGTTCTGACGCCTGCGGCGGCGTTCCGGCCGCCACGGCCGCGTAGTAGCCCTGCAGGTTCGATTCGATCGTGCCGTCCTCGAGCGCCTCGTCCGACCGCGAGACGACGCCGCGGAATGCGCCGGTGGCTTCCAGGCCGCGGATGAAGGTATCGAGATCCTCGATCTTGCGCGACACCACCGTGAGCGACAGCAGCAGGCGGCCCTGGTCGTCGGCCTGCGGCTGCACTTCCACGAGCCGCACGTCGGGGGGCAGCGTGGTCTCGAGCTGGTTGAAAAGCGCAGTCCACGAGAAGGTCCGTCGCTGGATGAGCGCGTTGGCCTCGTTGGCCGCGCCAGAGACGGCGCGCAGCTGGGTCACGTCGAGGCCGCGTCGCACCATGTCGGCGTCGTTGCGCGCCCCGGCGGCGCGCAGGCCCTCCGACTGCACCCGCTCGCCGAGCATGGTGCTCTGCTGTGTGAGGCTGACGATCGTCGCCACATTGACCGTCGCCCAGGCGACAGCGGCTGCGAGCGCAACGACGAGAGCGCCGCGGACGAGGCGCTCGTTGTAGAACGGCCGGGTCGCGAGGTTGCCCTTCAGCATCAGGCCACCGCCGTCTCACGCAGCAGGATGCCGATGCCGGGCGCGAGGGCGTCCGCCAGCGACGGCGAGGCGCCGAGCCGCGCCGCCGGCGCGGTGGCATGGAACGGATCCACGGCCGCGACCTCGAGGCCGAGTCGATCGGACAGCTCGTGTCGCAGGACGTCGGCACCGGCAACGGTGGATCCGCCCAGCAGGAGCACCCGGGCGAACTGCCGGCCCTGCAGGCGATCTTCGTAGTACATGGCGGTCTGGTGCACGAGATCCGCGACCGACCCTTCGGCGTCCTCGCCGCGCGTCCGGTAGAAAATCAGGTCGCCGTCGCGCACCACCGCCAGGCTCACGTAGCTCGCCGTCGCATGCACGAGCAGCCAGTCGCCGGCCGTCTGCCGTCCCGCGCCGGCGACGACCGCGTTGACCACGTTGAAGGTGGCGAGGTCGACGACGCCGGCGTGGGCACCGGCGAGTTCGCAGGCCCGTTCGTACTGCTCGATCACGTCGCGGCGCGCGACGGTGACCACGAATTCGTGGGCGCCGGGCGCCGACTGCCCGGGCGTGTAGCCGACCATCGCCTCGTCGATCGGGAACGGCGTGGTCTTCTTCACCTGCCAGCGCACCAACTCATCGAGGTCGCCGGTCTTGGCCGGCAGCGCCTCGAAGCGCACCAGGCTGACCCGCGCGATCGAGTCGGGCACGACCAGCGACACGCGGGCGGCACGGCCACCGGCCATCGCCATCGCCCGCTGGATGGCGCCGGCGACGACCTGCGGCTCGGCCATGTTCGGCGACGCCAGCGCACCGGTCACGACGCCGGCCGGCAACGGCTCGACGCCGTGCGCGGTCACGGTGGCCGCGCCACCGCGCCGTTCCACGCGCACCACCGCGACCCGTTCGGGGGAAACGTCGACCGCCACCGTCGGCGGCGCCTGCTGCAGGAACGCGGGGAGGCTCATTCGACGAACGTCACCTTGTTGACCTCGCGCAGCGTCGTCGTGCCTTCCATCACCCGCTCCACGGCCGACTCGCGCAGGAAGCGCATGCCCTGGTCCTTGGCGGCGCGCTTGACCTCGGAGATCGGCCGCCGCTCGAGAATCAGCTCGCGGATGTGGTCGGTCAGATCGAGCAGCTCGCAGATCGCCATGCGGCCCTTGTAGCCGGTGCCGCTGCACTCGACGCAGCCGGTGCCCTCCGCGAACACGTGGCTGTCGGCGAACGCCGGATCCATCGCCGACTCCTCGAGCTGCTCGCGCGTCAGCCGCACCGGGGCCCGGCACTTCTCGCAGATCTTGCGGACCAGGCGCTGCGCCATGACGCAGTTCAGCGCCGAGATGAACTGGTACGGCTCGACGCCCATGTTGAGGAACCGGCCGAGCACGTCGAACACGTTGTTGGCGTGCACGGTCGTGAACACCAGGTGACCGGTGAGCGCCGACTGGATGGCGATCTGCGCGGTCTCGGAGTCGCGGATCTCGCCGACCATGATCTTGTCGGGATCGTGGCGCAGGATCGAGCGCAGGCCGCGCGCGAACGTGAGCCCCTTCTTCTCGTTGATCGGGATCTGGGTGATGCCGCGCAACTGATACTCGACCGGATCCTCGATGGTGATGATCTTGTCTTCCACCGACTTGATCTCGGCCAGCGCGCCGTAGAGCGTCGTGGTCTTGCCCGACCCGGTGGGCCCGGTCACGAGCACCATGCCGTAGGGCTCGCGGATGTACTTGCGGAACCGCCGCAGCTCCAGCTCTGGGAAGCCGAGGATGTCGAGCTTCAGCTCGGTGAACTGCTCGCTGATCGACTGCTTGTCGAGGATGCGGATGACCGAGTCCTCGCCGTGGGCGCTCGGCATGATCGAGACGCGGAAGTCGATGGTCTTGCCGCGCACGCGCAGCCGGAAGCGGCCGTCCTGCGGCACCCGCTTCTCGGCGATGTCGAGCTCGGCCATGACCTTGATGCGCGAGATGATCGCCGAGTGCTGGGCCTTGGCGATCGGGCGGCTGGCCGGCTGCAGGACGCCGTCGATGCGGTACTTCACGACGACGGCGTCGTCCTGGGTCTCGATGTGAATATCGCTCGCCCGGCGCTGGATGGCCGTGAACACCATGGCGTCGACCATGCGGATGATCGGGCTGTGGTCGCTCGTGAGCCGTTCGACGGTGAGGTCTTCGCTGGCGTCCTCGTCCTTGAGGACCTGGATGAAGTCCTCGGTGGCCTCGTCGAGCACGCGCTGCGAGCTCTCGCTCTTCTTGAGGATGCCCTCGATGGCCGACCGCGCGCCCACCATCACGCGCACCGGCGTGCCGAGCAGCACCGCCAGCTCGTCGATCATCGGCAGGTCGGTCGGGTCCGACACGACGATGACGAGCACGCGGCCTTCGCGCCGGAACGGCACGAAGCCGTAGCGCAGCATCAGCTCGGCCGGGATGCCGCGGAACAGCGCCTGATCGATGCGGAACAGGCTCATGTCGAGGAACTCGAGCCGGTAACGCTCCGCGAGGCGGCGGGCCTGCTGTTCTTCGGCGGGCCGCGCGCCTTCGGGCGCGACCGGAGCGAAGGCCTCGGCGATCTCTTCGGTCTCGAAGGAGCCGTCGGAATGGGCGATGGCCATGGCGGGTTCCTAGCGGCCGACCACCGTCGACAGCTGGAAGATGGGCATGTAGAGCGCCAGCACGACGCCGGCGATGACGACACCCATGAACACGAGCATCACCGGCTCGACCAGCGTGACGAAGCGTCCGACCTCGGTCTCGACGTCTTCATCGTAGAAATCCGCGAGCGACGTCAGCATCTCCTGCAGCGCGCCGGTCGACTCGCCCACTTCCACCATCTTGATGGCGACGTCGGGCATCACGCCGCGTTCGAGCAGCGTGGCCGCGAAGCCGCGGCCCTCGCGCACGCGCTCGGCGACGAACCGCAACTCGGCGCCGAGGAACTTGTTGCCGGTCGACGTGGCGGCCGTGTCGAGGGCATTCACGAGCGGGATGCCGCCGCCGACCAGCGCGGCGAGCGTGCGCGCGATCTGCGAAGTGGCGAACTTGTGCGCGATCGGCCCGACGAACGGCAGTCGCAGCAGGAGGCGATCGAAGCGCGCCCGCTGCCCGGGCTGCCGCACCCATGTGACGAAGGCCGCCACGCCCCCGACGAGCGCGACGGCGAGGAGCAGCAGGTTGGAGCGCACTACGTCGGAGATCGCGATGATGATGCGCGTGATCAGCGGCAGCTCCTGGTCGAACCCGGCATAGAAGTCGGAGAAGGCCGGTACCACCTTCACGACGATGAGGGCGACGAGCGAGACCGCCAGCGCCGTGAGCACCGCCGGATACAGCATCGCCGACAGCGTCTTCTTGCGCACCGAGTCGATGACCTTCGAGTACGAGACGAAGCGGCGCAGCA
>CADEDM010000115.1 GCA_902826065.1 uncultured Acidobacteriota bacterium
GATGTCCGCACGCCGACCCGCAACAACTGGGACTTCGTGGTCTCGAAGGACGTCCGCTTCAAGGGCAACGTCCGCGGCGAGCTGAAGTTCGAAGTGCTGAACCTGACCGACACCGTCAAGGTGGCGAGCGAGGCCGCGAACTCCACCGTGGGCAACGCACGCTTCGGTCGTTTCGACGTCCAGTCCGGCTTCATGCGGATGGTGCAGATGATGTTCCGGCTCAGCTTCTAGAGGCTGGGCACTGGAGGCTGGGGGCCGACGCTCCCAGCTGACGATTGCGAAGGGCGGCTCCTCGGGGCCGCCCTTCGTGTGTACGGAGTACGATCGACGTGATGACACGACTTGCGGCAGTGCTGACAGGTACGCTCGTGGCCGTGACTGCGGCGTGCGGTGGCGGCACCCCGACGCCGGCTCCGGCGACTGACGCCGCGGCTCCGCCGGCAGCGACGTCGGCGGCTGCCGTGCCGACGTCGGCCGGCCTGGGCACGGTGACGTTCGAGAACAGCGGCGCGCCGGCGGCGCAGGCCGATTTCCTGCGCGGCGTCGCGTGGCTGCACAGCTTCGGCTACGAGGACGCGATCGAAGCGTTTCGCGCCGCCCAGCGCACCGATCCGGCATTCGCGCTGGCCTACTGGGGCGAGGCGATGTCGTACAGCCAGCCGCTGTGGTTCTTCGAGGAACCCGACAAGGGCAGGGCGGCGCTGGCCCGCCTGGGCGCCACGCCCGAGGCGCGTGTCGCCCGAGGCGCCACCGACCGCGAACGTGGCTACCTCCGCGCCGTCGAGGCGTTGTGGGGGGCGGGCGATCGGCTGACCCGGCTGGCCGCCTATCGCGAGGCCATGGCGGCCGTGAGCCGCGCCTTTGCGACCGACGATGAGGCGCGGGTGTTCCACGCCCTCGGCATCCTGGCGACGCTGCCCACGGGTGACGCGTCGCTGCCGATGCGGGAGCAGGCCGGCGCGCTTGCCGAGGCCGTCTTCGCGCGGCAGCCGACGCACCCGGGCGCGGCCCACCTGATCCTGCACGCCTACGACCACGCCTCGCTGGCTCCGCGCGGTCTCGCCGCGGCGCGCGCCTACGCACGCATCGCCCCGGCGGCCAGCCACGCCCTCCACATGCCGGCCCACTTCTTCGTCCAGCTCGGACACTGGACCGATGCTGCGGCCAGCGACCGCGCCTCGTGGGACGCCTCGGTGGCGTGGGTGTCGCGCGGCGGCCGATCGGTCGTGCAACGCGACTTCCACAGCCTGACGTGGCTGCAGTACGAGCTCACGCAGCTGGGACGCTTCGCCGAGGCGCAGCGGGTTGCCACCGACGTCGACGCCGCCATCGCCATCGCCACGGCCAACGACGTCGTCGGCGGCCACATCTACGCCGACAGCGAGATCGGCCGCGGCAGCGGCCCGGCGGCGCTGCGCAATGACAAGGGCTCGATGCGGGCCCGCTACGTGATTGAGAGCGAGCGCTGGAGCGAGATGCGCGGCCAGCAGTCGTTCGACAATCTCGACGAGTTGTTCGTGCTCGGCGTGGCGGCGTTGCGGCGCAAGGAAGACGCTGCCGTGGCGATCGCGGTACGGGGCGAGCTGCAGAAGGCGTCGGCGCCGGGCATGGACGCGGGACTGCGCGAGCAGGCCTCGATCCTGCTGCTCGAGCTCGAGGCCATCGCGGCGTTCGGCGACGGCATCCCTGGCGTCGCGTTTGCCAAGATGGACGAGGCCGTCGCGCTGCAGGCGCGGATGCCCAGGCCGATCGGCCGGCCGTTTCCGGTGAAGGGCGCCGACGAACTTTACGGCGAGTTGCTGCTCGAGGCCGGGCGGCCTGGCGACGCCGTCACGTGGTTCGAGCGCACGCTGACGCGCACGCCCAACCGCAGCCGCGCGGTACTCGGGCTGGCGCGCGCCCTCACGCGCGAAGGTCAGGCGGCGAAGGGCCGCGCGGCGTATGCCCAGTTCCTCGAGAACTGGAAGGGCGCCGACGACGGCCTGCCTGAGCTCGCCGAAGCCCGCGCGGCCGTGGCGGCGAAGCGATAGCCGGATCGACTCCGCAGCGCTCTAGATCTCGTCGATCCGCACCCGGCGGATGTAGAACGACACGTCGAGGCGTCGTGTTCGCACCGCAGGATCGGCGGCCTTCAAGGTGAGGTCGTAGTAGCCGGGCTCGGTGGGCTGCCAGCGATGGGTCCAGAGCGACCAGGTGCGGTTCGACGACGGACCGGTGGGGCAGACCTGGACCGCCCGTCCGGCGTCGCGTGAGCCGATGCGAAGCAACAGGCGATCGACCGGCGCGGTGCCGCCCCACGTCACGCCGACGATGCGGTACTCGGTGCGACCGTCGACGCGGCGCTGCTCGACGCGCACCGGCATTGCCGCGGTGTCGATGCGCGGCGGCACGTAGTCGGCCGCGCGCATCGGGATGCCGTCCTGATCGGTGCGGAACGCGAACTCGAGCATCTGCGTGGTGGATCGCGTGTCGGGTCCGATCCATTGCAGCGTGTGCACCCACTTGATCCAGGCGCAGCCATACCAGCCCGGCACGGCCAGCCGCACCGGCGCACCGTGATCGCGGGTGAGGGGCGCGCCGTTCATCCCGGTGGCGAGGAACGCGATGTCGGCCGAGAGCGTGTCGAGCGGCAGGATCCAGCTCGCGCCTGGCAGCGACTGGCGTGTCTCCGCGATGGCGTGATCGTGTCCCGTGACGAGCAGGCCGATCGCGCCGGCTGGACGCGGCGCCAGGGCCAGCAGCGCCGAGAGTCGCACGCCGTCGAACGTCGCGGCGCTCATCAGGCCGAAGTTCCACGGGTTGCTGTTGCCGGCGCACTCGATCACGTGCGTCCCCTGGCCGGTGGCCTGGGCGGCGAGCTGCGACACCGGTCGCGTGGCCAGCGGCTCGCCGTCCGGGCCCAGCAGCGCCACCGTCCACGCGTCGGAGGCGGGCAGGTCCGGCGGCGCCGTCGTGCGCAGGAAGACGTCGTCGGTCGGTGTGACGAGCGTCGCGGGCGAGAGACGGGACAGATCGGTGTACTGGCGGGCGTCGAGGCCGCGGCCGAGCACCTGGCCGTAGGGCACCTCGTCGGCACCGACGCCGTACAGCGGCAGCGTGCGGATGAGCTCGCCGCGCGCGTCGTCTCCGCAGCCGGCTGCCTGGGCGAGCAGTCGAGCCACCCAGCCGTCGCCGGCCGAGAGGGCCAGGGCGCTGGCGCCTGCGGTCTGCAGGAAACGCCGCCGCGGCGGCGCCGTCGAGCCCCGGCGCGTCACCCGGTCAGTATTCCACAAGCCCGTATAATCGCTGGATGCCGACACCGCTGCCCTCCGCCCGCCTGTCGGCGGCGTTGCTCATCCTGGGGACGATTGCCGCCGGCGCGCAGCAGACGCCGCCGGCTCCGCCGGCAGGGCCGCCAGCGCCTGCGGGGCAGCCGACCTTCCGCGCGCAGGTCACCGCGGTCACGACCGACGTCATCACGCGCGACAAGAACGGACGCTTCGTCTCGACCTTGACGAAGGACGACTTCACGGTGCTGGAAGACGGCGTCCCGCAGGCGATCACCAGCTTCCAGCTGGTCTACGGCGGCCGCACCTTCAACCCGCTGGCGACGACGGAGCTGCAGCAGGCACTGCCGGAGGGCATCGTGCTGCCCACCTCGCGGCGCGCGGTGCAGAACGTCGCCGGGCGCGTCGTCTTCATCTTCGTCGACGACATCCACATCCAGGCCGAGTACACGCCGCACGTCCAGCAGATCATCGAGGACATCGCCAAGAACATGCTGCACGACGGCGACATGGTGGCGATGCTGTCGTCGGGGCCGTCGTCGATCTCGACCGGCCTGACCTATGACCGCGAGCTGGTGCGCGCCTCGGGCAAGCGCATCCGCGGCAGCGGCCTGACGGCGCAGGAGATCTTCCGCAATCTCGAGACCTCGCGCGGTCCGGTGGATCTCCGCGATCGCGCGCAACTCGCGTTCTACACCGCCTACAACCTGCTCAACGATCTCGAGGGCATCCAGAACAAGCGCAAGGCCCTCATCTACATCAGCGACGGCTACGACTTCGACCCGTTCGCCGAGGGCCGCAACGGCCGCGACCGCATCCAGGGTGGCCGCTTCTCGGAGCCGACGCGGTTCCTCTACCAGAACCAGGATGACAACCCCTACTTCCAGCTCGCCTCGGTCAACGCCGACATCGACCTGCTCGGCTACATGCGCGAGTTGATGCTCAGCGCCAACCGCGCCAACGTCGCCATCTATGGCGTCGACCCGCGCGGCCTGCAGGGCGTGACCGACGCCGGCCAGTACCTCGATCAGAGCGAGTGGCGGACGCACATTCAGAAGACGCAGAGCACGCTGCGCCTGATGTCCGACAACACCGGCGGGTTCGCCGTGGTCAACACCAACGACTTCGCGGCCGAGTTCCGCAAGATCGACGCCGAGACCAGCGACTACTACCTGATCGGCTACACGTCGACGAACCCCGACACCAGGAAGCGCGTCCGGCAGCTCGAGGTGAAGGTGGCGCGGCCCGACGTCACGGTGCAGTCGCGCAAGGCCTACTCGCTGAAGAGCCAGGGCACGCCGCCCGCCCCGCCGACCCGCAAGCGCTAGCGCGGCCGGCGCGCGTCCACGGCGCGTCGCCACGCCTCGACCAGCGCGGCGTGCGGGCCGTTGCCCTCGATGTAGGTCTGTGCCTCGCGATCGAAGGCGGCAGCGGTGTCGGCCACCACGCCAGGGGGCGGCGTCGCCCGCAGCGCCGCCACGATCGCCGCGAAGCGCGCATGCAATCGCAGGAACGCGGTGTCGGCGTCGGTCGCCGTCACGAGCGGCGCGCGGTCCAGCAACGCCAGCGCGTCCGCCGGCCGTCCGCCGGCGAGATGCAGCGACGCCAGGCCGCGCGCGGCCGCGATGTCGGCGGGCCGGACCTCGACCAGCGCCTGCGCCAGCGCCGAGGCGCGAGGCACGTCGTTGCGGCGCGTGTAGCCGTCGGCCAGCAGCGGCACGACCACCGCCGGATCGAGGCCGGACTGGCGCGCCTGTTCCCACGCCGCCAGCGCCCCGACGTCGTCGCCCGCCAGCGCCAGCGCCGCGCCCTGCAAAAGCGCCACCGGCATCGTCGGTGCGCCGGCAGCCAGCGCAGCCTGCAACTGCGCGCCCACCGTGCGCGGCGTGTCGCCGAGGGCGTAGAGGCCGAACGCACGCAGGGCCTGCTGCACCGCGCGCTCCGCGTCCGGCACGACGTCGAAGCGCAGCAGAACGGCGTCGTCGCCGCGCCGCGCCGCCTCGAGCGCCGCGGCCATGGCCGTCGAGAGTGTGGCCGGCGTCAGCGCCTGGACGAAGGCGGCCCGGACCTCGGGAGTGAGCAGCGTGGCGCGGGCATACGCCTTGCCGGGCCGCGGCGCCTCGCGCAACAGACTCGCCAGGGTGCCGACGATCTCGAAGGTGGCCTCGGCGGAGGCGGTGCGGCCGGCGACGTGATCGACGGCGACCGCTTCGACCCGGTAACGGCCGCGCGCGAACGTCGCCAGCGGCGCCTGCGTGGCGGCGAGCAGCGGGTGACCGCGCAGCACGTCGAAGTCCACGGGCAGACGCGTCGCGTCGTAGCGCAGTGGGGCCAGCGCGCCGACGAGTTCCTCGCGATCGCCGAGGCGGCGGTGGATGCGGAAGGTCACGGTCACGTCGGGCTTGCCGCCCGATGCGGCCGCCGGGTTGATCACCTGCACCATGAGGCCCAGGGCGTCTTCCGGGGTGAGAACGCCGCCGATGGCCGGCGTGAGCTCGAGCGCGCCGGCGGCGTAGGGGTGGGCGTTCTGCTGATCGGGCGGGTACGGCGTCTCGAGCCGGCTGATGCGATCGGCCACGATGACGTCGCTCAGGCCGAACGCCGGCGTCGCCGACGCCAACTGCAGCCGCCGCGTGACGACGTGCACCGGCTGCGGAGCGCCGCGCCCCGGCCAGGCCGACCAGCCGATGTGGAGGTCGTAGTCGCCGGGCCCGACGGCGACGCTTCGCCGCAGGTCGATGCCGCCGCCCGGCGCGGTCAGCAGTCGCGCGGCCAGGTCGAAGTCCTCGAACGGCAGCATGACGGAGGCCGCGGCCAGTGACGGGTTCTCGAGCGCAGCCCGGCGAGCCGCCTCATCGGCCTCGCGCTTCTTCACGGCGTTCTGGTGCTCCATCATCAGCAGGCGCAATGCCGTCGTGGACTCCGCGGCCACGTCACCGACGGCCATCGCCGTGCCACCCACGGGCATCTCACCGCGCGGGACGCTCATCGAGCCGCCGACCGATCGTGGGCGAGGATCAGTGCGCTCGCCCTGCAGCCATTCGTGGACGGCCGAGCGCTCCGCCGCGAGCAGCGCCCGCGCCCCGACGCGATGCGAGGTCACCCGCAGGTACAGCACCACGGGGCCGTCGGGCGGCTGTGCCGCCTGGCTGGTGGCGCGTAGCGCGACGTAGTGGGCACCGTCGGACGCGCGCAGCACGTGCGTCTGCCACGCGGCGTCGACGGCGCCACTGCCGGTTGCGGCGGCTTCGTCGACCGCCTGCACCACGGCGGCGAGCGCGGCGCGCTGTTGACGTGACAGTTTCGGTGCGGGAGGCGCCTGCTGTGGCGGCGACTGGGCGGCAACGAGGGCCGGCGCGAGGACGCCGGTCAGGATCAGCGTGCAGGCGACGGCACTCGCACGAGCACGTGGCATGGGGAGGTCTCGGGCGCGCCCCGCACGTTACCACGCCTGGAGGTTGCGAGCGCGCACGCGGCCGCCGTCAGGACGCGAGTCGAACGGGAAGGCTGAGGACGGGAGAGGGAAGTGGTGGCCAGGGACGGGATCGAACCGCCGACACTGCGATTTTCAGTCGCATGCTCTACCAACTGAGCTACCTGGCCACGCGACGTGCCCGACGCGCAGGCACAGAAATCGGATGATATCACACGGAAAACGGCCCGGACCAGCCGTTGGCGCCTGGCTCACCGTGCGCCGCGCGGTGGTTGGACGACGATGCGGACGGCTGGCCGCCGCATCGCGCTACGGGCGGATTCTGACCGTGTCCGGTGGCTGCCGATCGGTACGCAGGCGTGACACCCACGTGGCGGGATGGCGCCCGCCGAGGACGAAGTACGCGCAGGCCGCGCCCAGGAGCGCGCCGGCGAGAAGGTCCGACGGGTAGTGCACGCCGACATACACCCGGGAGGCCGACATCAGGACGGCCAGCGTCCACAGCATCCACGACATCGACGGCACGACGCGCGAGCCCGCGATGGCGCCGGCGACCGCGGTCGCGGCATGCCCCGAGGGAAACGAATAGCCGTCGGCCGGCACGGTCTCGACCGTGCGCGCCGAGGGCAGTGCGACGTACGGACGCGGTCGCGCCACCAGAGGCTTGATGACACCGCTGCCGAGGGCATAGGTGAGCGCCACCGCCAGCATCATGCGGAACGCGGCGGCGCGCAGCGGCGCCCACAAGAGCGCCGCTGCCGCCCCGAGAAACCATATGCCCGGGAAATACCCCAGCCAGCTCGCGCCGGCCATGACGGCGTCGAGCCACGGCGTGTGCGCGCCGTTGACGGCCGAGAAGATCGCCGTGTCCACCGCGCGTGATTAGACTGCGGCCGCTTCCGTTTCGCGCACGAGACCGAGCTCGCGCCGCACGCGATCCTCGATCGTCTGGCGGATGTCGACGTGTTCCTTGAGGAACGTCTTGACGTTCTCGCGGCCCTGGCCCAGGCGCTCGCCGCCGTAGGAGAACCACGCGCCGCTCTTGTCGATGATGCGGCGTTCGACGGCGAGGTCGATGAGGTCGCCTTCGCGCGACACGCCTTCGCCGTACATGATGTCGAACTCCGCTTCGCGGAACGGCGGCGCCATCTTGTTCTTCACGATCTTCACGCGCGTGCGCCCGCCCACCACGGCCTCGCCGTCCTTGATGGCGCCGATGCGGCGGATGTCGACACGCACCGACGAATAGAACTTCAGCGCCCGGCCACCAGTGGTGGTTTCCGGGCTGCCGAACATGACGCCGATCTTCTCGCGCAGCTGGTTGATGAAGACCAGCGTCGTCTTCGACTTCGCGACCACGGCGGTGAGCTTGCGCAGCGCCTGCGACATCAGGCGGGCCTGCAGGCCCACCTGCGCGTCGCCCATCTCGCCCTCGATCTCCGCGCGCGGTACCAGGGCGGCCACCGAGTCGACCACGACCACGTCGACCGAGCCCGAGCGCACCAGGACTTCGACGATCTCGAGCGCCTGTTCGCCGTTGTCGGGCTGCGACACCAGCAGGTTCTCGATGTCGACGCCGAGCTTGCGGGCGTATTCGGCGTCGAGCGCGTGTTCGGCGTCGACGAACGCCGCCATGCCGCCGGCTTTCTGCGCTTCGGCGATGACCTGCAGCGTGAGCGTGGTCTTGCCCGAGGACTCAGGCCCGAACACCTCGACGACGCGGCCACGCGGGAAGCCGCCGATGCCGAGCGCGTAGTCGATGCTGATCGACCCGGTGGAGATCGCCTCGTGCGGGGCGATGGCGCCCTTGGCGCCGAGGCGCATGATGGCGCCCTTGCCGAATTGCTTTTCGATCTGGCCCACCGCCATCTCGATGGCTTTGAGGCGCTCCTTCACGTCGTCCACTGGCATGGCGTTGTCTCCGTCGACAGGGGCCGCGCCGCAGGTGGCGCCGCCGGTCAACGATCGCGATGCTAATGATGGGCCAAGCGAAAGTCAAGCGAAAATGCGTGCACGCGTTCGGATCTAGGCCTTGTATATCAATGACTTAAGGAGTTCGGGCACTTTCGCCCCATGGTCGTGCAACGGGCGCAGGGTGCAGACCCTGCACGGCGCCGGTTTGACCGGCTCTGCATGACTTGCGTACGGTGGGCGCCATGCCGAGTCCCGTGGGACATGCGCTGGGCGGGGCCATCGCCGCCGTGCTCATCGCGCCACGTGGCACGCCCACCGGGAGCGGCTCGCGGCTGATGGCGCTGCGGGCGAGGCTGTCGCATCCGCTCGTGCGCCTGGGCGCGCTTGCAGGCTGTCTGCCCGACGCCGATTTCCTCTGGGGCCGCCACAACATGGAGACACACAGCGTCGGGGCCGCACTGGCGGCCGCGCTGGTGGCCGGCCTCGCGCTTCGCAGCCGCCGGGCTGCGCTCGTCACCGGCCTGGCGTGGCTCACGCACGTGGCGTTCGACTGGCTCGGCTCCGATGACACGCCGCCGCTGGGCGTGATGGCGCTCTGGCCGTTCGACGATCGGTTCGTGTTCGCGCACGCCTACCTGTTCGAAGCGATCTCGCGTCGCTACTGGCTGCCGAACTTCGTGACGCACAACGCCTGGGCGGTGACGAGCGAAGTCCTGATGCTGGCGCCGATCCTCGCCGTCCTGGTGTGGTGGCGCCAGCGGGGCGCCGGGCCACGCGTGTAGTCGTCGAGCAGCCCTCGCGATCGACCGCCGCGCTGCCGGCGGCGCTCAGGCGTCGGTGCGGATGCGACACCAGAAGCTGCAGGCGCTGTTGCCGTCGAGAGGAACTCCGGGCCGCTGTCGCAGCAGCGCCGGCATGATCTGGCGGACCGCTGGTCGCCTGGCGCGCACCAGGAAGTCGGCGAACAGCAGCACCTCATAGCGCCGGCTGTCGGTGAGCAACAGGCGGAGGGCCTGCGCCTCGTTCCACGCCCACCCGTGACCGTAGTGGCCAGCCGGATACTCGAACGGCCAGGCGATGTCGTGGACGTGGACGAGCACGCCAGGGGCGAGGCGCGGCAGCACCTCGTGCAGCAGGAAGCTGACGTCGCTGCCCAGCTTCAAGACATGCGACGAGTCGATGAAGAGGATGTCGCGTGCCTCGAGTCGCGTGAACGCCGACGCCGGCAGGTCCTGCACGAGACCTTCGCGCAGCACGAGGCGTCGTTCGTCGCCCGGGAGCAGCAGCGCTCGAACCCGGGCCGGCTCGGGATCGATCGCGTCGAGGGCCACCTCGCCCGCACGGCCCTGCGTGATCGTGTCGAGCATGAGGGCGGTGGAGAATCCGGCACCGATCTCCAGGACCCGCTTCGGCCGCGCCCACTGCAGCACGGCGGCGAGCAGGATCGCGTCGCCGGGAGCGAACGACCCATTGTCGGCGTGGTAGCGCCAGCCGGCTGCAGGATCATCCGGGAAGTACATGTCTGCGGCAAACGGCGCCAGGTCGGCGAGGAGCGCCAGTTGGCGATCCGGCTGAAGGTCGATGCCGGCGCACAGCGTCGGATCGAAGGACTCGGGTCGTTGCCGCAGAGCCTCGACGGCGGCGGCTGACGGGATCGGCGAGTAGAAGTGGCCCGGAGGCGCGGATCGCAGGAACGGCGATCCGGTCTGCGGGCCAAAGCGCTGCTGGCAGAGCAGGTCGAAGAACTCCGCGCTGGTCGCGACGCTGCGAACGACCTCCAGGCGCGTGTGACCCGCGGCCAGGACGTCGAGGTAGTGCTGCCGGCCGCCGTCGTCGGGTGGACGCTGAAGCAGCTCGACGTACAGCCACTCCACGAAGGCCGCGTCCGTCAGATAGTCGTGCATGCTGGTCGGGCGGAGGCGCAGGACGACCGTTCGAGGAGGGCCGTGCCGCCTGGCCGCACCGCTAGCGGGCTGGCGGACGCGACGTGCGCGCCGCCGCCGTCGGGAGGTAGAGGCCGATCGTGCTCAGATCGGTGAGCGCCTGGCCCTCGTACTTCCACGTGCGGCGATACTGGATCGTCGCCACGATCGACGCTCCGGCGGGCACCGCCACCGGCGTCTTCAGACGAATCGCCTCGGTCGCACCGGGCAGCCACTCGCCGAGCGGCGTCATCTTGCCAGCGGCGGTGCGCAACGCGATGGTGGCGCTGCGCACGATCGACGGCGTGCCCGGCAGCAGGTCCACGGCGGCGATGGTGCGGCCCCTGGCGCCGTCCGGGAACGAGAGCTCCGTCGTGGCCTCGTTCGCCGCGGCCTCGAGCGTGAAGGGCTTCGCCATGGCGAGCTTCACGTCGGGTTCGCCGGATGCCCACGCGTTGACCAACGCGACGGGCGGAGGTGTCTTCGAGGCGTCGCCCTTCGGCGATCCGCCGCTGGCCCACACCAGGATCATGTCGAGTTCGCGCGGCGTCAGCTTCACGAACTGGTGCCACGGCTTGGTGCCCTCTTCGAGCAGCTCGAGCCGCAGCGACTCGCCCCACGGCGCGGCGTCGTCGTAGGTCAGCAACGACATCGGCGCCACCCCGCCGTCGATGTGGCACCGCCCGCAGTGTTCGCGGAACAGCGGGAACAGGTGCTCGTTGTAGTGGTACTTCGAGGTCACGGCCTTGTGAGCATCGACCGGCACGGCCGAGACGCTCAACGCCACGGCGAGGGCCACCGCCGCGGCCGACAGGCTCCACAGGAACCAGCGCATGCGCGTCGTTGTCATCGCGCTCCTCCGAAGATCGACTGCAACGTGTCGACCGCCTTCACCATCGCCGCCGAGCCCTTCTGCACTTCTTCCCGCTCGCCGCGATCGCCGGCGGCGTCGAGACGGAATGCCGCCAGCACCACGTCGCGCGTCGCCGACTCGACCAGGGTGCGCCGCGCCTCGGGCAGTTCGCGCGCAAACAACTCCAGCGCCAGGGCCAGGTCCTTGGCCTGGAGGGCCGGCACCCAGACCTCGGTGAAGCCGCCGCGCGCGACGATCTCGCGGATGGTGTCGCGGCGCTCGATCAGCATCGTCAGCACGCCGGGCGCGTCGCCGGGGACGTCCATGGCGAGGCGCGTCGTCGCATCGATGGTCTCGGCGGTGTTGGCGACGGAGTGTTCGGCGAACGTGAAGTCGAACCGCTGTTCCTTCCCGCCGGTGTCGAACACGACCTGCACGGTGAGATTCGCCGGCAACGCCACCGCGTCGAACGTGGCCTCGAGATACGGTCCATCGGCCGACGGCGTCAGCGGGGTGGCGGCCACTTCACGGGTGTCGAACGTCTGCGGGTTGGTCTCTTCCTTCGTGACCACGCGTGCTTTCGTGGCCAGCACCTTCTCGCGGGCCAGCGGCTTCGTGTAGTCGTCGTAGAGGAAGAGGCGGAAGACGCCGGGCGAGGGATACGTGCCTTCGAGGTGATGCCACGAATCGGCGGCCATGAAGAACTGTCCGCCGTACTGCGCGTTGTGGTTGCCGTGGGCCAGCGACCGCTGCACGCGGATGGCCTCGGCGCCATCCGAGCACCGCTGCGGCTCCATCAAGTCCTTGTCGACACCGCCGCAGCGCCACGCGACGGAGATGGTGACTTCGCCGAGGGCGCGTCCGCAGATCGGGCACTTGCCGGGATCGTGCTCCGACACCACGGAGTGGATCGGGCAGGTGTAGACCTGATCGAGCCGCATCGGCTCCATGTCCATGTTGCAGATCGGGCACTCGCCGGGCTTGTCGGACGTCTGGTCCGAGTGCATCGGACAGACGTAGACGAGGGGCGGCAGATCACGCGACTGCGCGTGGACGTGGACGCGGGCCTCGGGCGCCCAGCCGGCCGCCAGCCAGACCAGGGCCAGAACCATTCGCACGGCAGCACCGGGACGCGGCATGCGGCGATGATAGCGCGCCCGCGCTCGCCTCGTCAGGGCCTCCGCCGGGGACGGGCGTAAGATACCCGCCCATGGATGGGATGACCCGGCGAACGGTGCTCGCGTTGCTGGGCGCAGGCCTGAGCTCGGCGGCGGCCACGGCGCAGCCGCCACGCCGCCCGGTGATACGTACCCTGGGCGGCGACCTCGACCCGGCCGCGATACGGGGCACAGTGCTCTTCCACGAGCACCTGTCGATGCGCTTCCCGCTCGACGCCACGTCGCACTACACCGACGACGTCGCGCTCATGGCCGAGGAGGCGCGCGCGGCGGTGACCGACGGGCTGGGCCTCATCGTCGACGGCGGCCACCCCGACATGCATCGCTCGCTCGCCGCCCTGCAACGCATTACGAAGGAGAGCGGGCTGCCCGTGGTCGCCAGCGGCGGGTTCTACATGCAGCGCTCGTATCCGCCGGAGCTCGATGGACAGTCCGTCGACGCGATCGCGAACACGCTGGTCGCCGACGCGACGCGCGATCGCCTGGGCGCGTTCGGCGAGATCGGCCAGCAGGGCGGCGTGCTCACGCCGACGGAGACGAAGGTGCTGCAGGCCGTAGCGAACGCGCAGCGGCGCACCGGCCTGCCGATCTTCACCCACAACCCGTACCTCGGCACCCGGCAGGGCGCGGCCGACATCCCGCGCGACGCGGCGCTGCGTCAGCTGGATGTGCTCGAGGCCGCGGGGGCCGTGCCGGCGCAGCTGGCCATCGGCCACATCTGCTGCCACCACGACCCCAACGCGGAGATTGCCATCGCGCTGGCGAGGCGCGGCGTGTTCGTCGGCTTCGACCGCGTCACGCTGGCGATCGTGCCGGATGCGGACAAGGTCGTGGCGGTGATGGCGCTGGTCGAGGCCGGGCAGGCCGACCGGCTGCTCCTGTCGTCGGACTTCGCGTCGGCGCGCTCACTGAAGAAGAACGGCGGCGCGGGGCTCGCCCAGACGGCCACGGTCTTTGGGCCGATGCTCCTGAAGGCCGGGCTGCCTCGGGCCACGTTGACGCGCATCCTCACCGAGAACCCGAAGCGTTTCCTGGCGTGCACGCCGCGCGTCTAGTGGCCGGCGCCGCCCGGCGCCGACATTGACAATCCGTCCGCCGGATCCATAATCGCGTCGCGCACCGGACCATTTGCTCCGGTCATCGATCCCGAGGAGGCTCCATGGCCCGTTCGTTCCAGGTCTCGCGTCGTCGGTTCCTTGGCGGGTCGGCCGCAGCCCTCGGTGGCCTGTCGACCGGGCTGCTCGGCGACGTCCTGCAGGCGCAGCCCAAGGCCCCGCCGCGCGCGATGGCGCTGGCGGCGCTCAAGCCGTCGGGCGCACTCGACGAGGCCTACTGGTGGAAGGTACGCGGCCAGTTCAACGTGGTCGACGGCCTGACCTTCATGAACAACGGCACCTACGGCCCGACGCCGCGCGTCGTGCTCGAGGCCCTTGGCAAGTACGAACGCGAGCTGGCCGAAGACCCGACCGACAACTACCGCAACGACGGCCGCGACGAGGTCCGCAGGAAGATGGCCGCGTTCGTCGGCGCCACCGCCGACGAGATCGCGCTCACGCGCAGCACCAGCGAAGGCATGAACATCTTCATCCGCGGCCTCGACTGGAAGGCCGGCGACGAGGTCGTCTACTGCACGCACGAGCACGGCGGCGGCATCCAGCCGCTGCAGCAGATCGAAGCCCGCTACGGCGTGAAGCTGGTGAAGATCGAGGTGCCGTCGCCCCCCGAGAGCGTCGAGCAGATCGTGAAGATCTACGAGCGGGCGATGACCGCGAAGACCCGCCTGATCATGGTCAGCCACATGACCTACGTCACCGGCCTGCTCACGCCCATCAAGGAGCTGGCGGCCCTGGCGCACAGCAAGGGCGCGTTGATCTCCGTGGACGGCGCGCATCCGCTCGGCATGCTCGACCTCAACCTCGCCGCGACCGGCATCGATCATTACGCCGCGGCAGGGCAGAAGTGGCTGCTCGCCGGCACCGGCACGGGCGTGTGCTACGTGAAGCGCGACGTGCAGGACAAGATCTGGCCGCTCATGGGCTACGCCGACCTCAAGACCACGAACGATCCGAAGGCCGCCAGCTACGGCGCACGCAGGTACGAGCTGGGCGGCCAGCGCAACGTGCCCAGTTTCATGGCCATGGCCGAGGCGATGGAGTTCCACGACGCCATCGGCCGGAACAACGTCGAAGCGCGGGTACGCCAGCTTTCGACGAAGCTGCGCGCCGGCCTGAAGGGCATCCCCGGCGTGAAGATGTGGACGTCGGAGGATCCGCAGTTCGCCGCCGGCCTGACGCTCTTCTCGGTGCACACGATCCCGATGGAGAACGTGGTGAAGGGGATCTACGACTTCAACCACGTCTGGATCCGCACGATGGCGACCGGCAACCTCAACGGCGTGCGGGCGGCGACGCACGTCTACAACACGCCGGACGAGGTCGATCGCCTGCTCGAGGCGGTGACGCACGTGGCGAAGAACGCGTCGCGCTACATGTCCACCACCCAGGCGGCACGCTGACGTCCCCCGACGGCGCGTCCGACAGGTCGTGAGCAAGCGGGTGCGCCCGCGCCTCTAGTGAGTCCAGAGGTGCGGGCATGCGTGTGTTCACGGTTGGGTTGGTCGGTCTGGTTCTGGTCGTCAGCATGGGGAGCGGCGCGGCCCTCGCGCAGCCGCTCGGCACGTTCAGCTGGCAGTTGTCGCCGTTCTGCAACGTCGTCACGGTGAACGTGACCCAGACTGGCGCGCTCTATACGCTCGACGGCTTCGACACCCAGTGCGGCGGCGCCGCGCCGCGCGCGCCCCTCGTGGGCGTCATCACGATCAACCCCAACGGCACCCTCGGCATGGGCCTCACCGTGGTCACGGCGCCCAGCGGCGCGCCGGTACACGTGGCGGCCACGATCACGCTCTCGTCGCTCAGCGGCACCTGGCAGGACAGCGCCGGCAACCGCGGCGCCTTCGTCTTCAACGGGAATGGCGCGGGTGCGCCGCGGCCGGCGGCCGCGGGCACCGGCGGGGGGGCGGTGACCAGCGTCACGGCCGGCGCCGGCTTGACCGGAGGGGGCACCACCGGATCGGTCACGCTCGCCGTCGACAGCAGCGCGGTTCAGTCCCGCGTGTCCCAGGCGTGTCCCTCAGGGCAGGCGATGCGCAGCGTCAACACCGATGGCACGGTCTCGTGTCAGGTCACCGGCGATATCACGAGCGTGGCGCCGGGCGCCGGTCTGACCGGCGGCGCTGCGGCCGGCGTGGCCACACTCGCGATACAGACGGCCGGTGTCACCACCGCCATGCTGGCGGATGATGCCGTCACGACCGCGAAGATCGGCACCAACGCCGTGCGGGCCACTCACATCGGCGCGAATGCGATCGCCGATACGTCGCAAATCGCGGCGGGAGCCATCACCGTCGCCGAC
>CADEDM010000116.1 GCA_902826065.1 uncultured Acidobacteriota bacterium
ACGGCGCGCTCGAATACACGATCGTCGTCGCCGCGACCGCGTCGGACCCGGCGCCCGGCCACCAGACCGGCCACCAGCACCGGCGGCCACGAAAGGGCGGGCAGAGCAGCAGGCGACACGCCGCCATTGTCGCTCACGCGACAGTGGCGACGGTGCCACGCGTCCCTGGGTCAGGCGAACGTGCTGTCGTCGGCGGATGGCCCGTAGATGGCCGGCACCTTGGCGCCCATGAGCCGCAGATAGACCGTCATCTGACCGCGATGATGCGCCCAGTGATTGATGGTCTCGCGCAGCATCACGTGCCGCGGCATGTCTCCGACCACCTTGCCGCCCTGCATCAGCTTCCAGCGCGTCTTCAGGAACTCGTCATCGACGCTGGTCAGCGCCGTCCGCGCCTGGGTGGCCGCGTCCTCGAGCGCGGCGACGAACTCGGTGCTGGTCGTGCTCTGGGGTGGCCGGAACCCCTGGCCCTCCTTCGGGGCGATGTCGAGGGAGTCCTGCGAGACGATCATCGCCAGCCAGGAGGGCATGGTGGCCACCATGTCAGCCAGGTATCCGAACGCCATCGACTTGTCGTGCGGCTTCCAGTCGCGCTTGCCGGCCGGCACCTGCTCCAGCGCGTGGCGGCTGCGGGGCACTTCACGATCGAGCTCGGCCAGGAACTGCTCAATCCACGTCATCTTGGAATCTCCGCTGAGGGGCAGGGCACACGTCGGACGCGCACCTGCACTTTCAGGGGTCGGCAGCAAGAATCACGCCCCGCAGAAACGGTGGCCACGCTGTCGTCGCGCGGCACGTCTGGCAGCCAGTCGTGTGACGTGTGGCCGCGGGCACCCTTTTGTCGGCAGCGGGCGACACACGACGGAGAGGCCGAGGTTCGTGGCCGTGCCGACGGCTCCGTTGCCGAAGAGGCGCGTGCCGCGGGAGACGGCTCAGTGCGCTGGCTCGAACAGCTCGATCGGATTGCCGTCAGGGTCGTCGAGCTGGATCTGGTGGCCTCCGGGTCCCGACTCCATCACGTTCCGGAACGGCACCCCGACGTCCTTGAGCGCCGCGACGAACGCGGCCAGGTTGTCGACCCTGAGCACGAGACGATTCCAGCCCCCCGGCACCTGCGGCTGTCCCGACGGCATCGGCCGCGAGCCCGACGCGCCCGGCCCGCTGAGCAGCACCTGTTGGTCGCCGAAGGCGACGCTGGCGAAGGCGGGCAACTGCTGGTGGGTCAGGACGAAGCCGAGGTGCGCCGTGTAGAACGCGATGGCACGCGCGACATCGGTCACCTGGTAACGCACGCCGTGGACATCCCTGACGAAGGGATGGGTCGAGGTCTCGTGGACGCGGGCATCGTTTCTCACCGCCATCACCTCCTGCAGTGGGTTACGTTGAACTCCACCCTGTACTAAGCCGCGGCGCGCTCGTCGCGCAGGCGTGCGCAGGCCACGGCGAACTCCGCACCGGCCAGCACCAGTTGGGCGGAGTAATAGACCCAGGCCAGCAGGGCCAGCACCGACCCGGCGGCGTCGTACGCGGAGTCGGCAGCGGACCGGCCCAGGAACAACCCCAGTGCCATGCGGCCGATGGTGAACAACACCGCGCTCACGGCGGCGCCGGCCACCGCATCGGCCCAGCGCACGTGCGTGTCGGGCAGGTGCTTGAACATCAGCGCGAACAGCCCGCCGGTCATGACCAGGCCGATGGCGGCGTCGATGCCCAGCCACAGGGCATCGGGGCCAGGCACCCACTGGCGCGCCGACGACGTCGCTGCCCCCAGCAGCGCCGACGCGACCAGCGACACCAGCAACAGGAACCCGGTGGCGATGATCAGCGCGACATTGAAGACGTAGCTGCGCGCGAAGTTGCCCCACGACATCGGCGGCGCTTCCACGTGCCACACCGCATTCAGGGCGCTGCGCAACTGCGCCACCACGCCGACCGCGGCGAAGAGCAGCGTCGCCATGCCGATGAGCGTCGTCACCAGGCCGGCCCGCGTCGCCGAATCCGGCGTGCCCATCAGCGCGGCAATGCCCCGGGCGCCCCGTGGCCCGACGAGGTCCATGGCCCGCGCCATGATCTGCTCGCGGGCCGCGTCGTGGCCGAGCACCAGTCCGGCGACGCCGATGCAGATCAGCAGCAGCGGCGCCAGCGAGAACACCGCGTAGTACGCCAGCGCCGCGGCGAACTGCTGTGCGCCGTCGTTGAACCAGGACTCCGCGGTCCGGCGCAGCAGCGTCTTCGCCGTGGCCAGCGCCGAGGGCCGGTGGGCCGGTCGGGGCCGCTCGGTGGCCGCCGCCGGCCCCACTCGTGGCATTGCGCGTGCGGCCGCCTCAGCGCGACGGCCGTGCGGCATTGGCCAGGTGGTGCATCTCACCCAACTCGGGCTCCGTGCCGGTGAGCCAGCCCTTCGCCAACTCGAACAGGACGACCGGCGTGGACTTCGAGACCTCGAGGAACTCGGCGGCATGTACCGTGATGCCGATCAGCGTCATGCGCGGATCCTCGGCCGTGCCGAAGCGCGGGTCGCCCTCGTCCTTCGCGAACCACACGCTCCAGTCGGGCTCGTAGAGTGCGGCGATCGTGCCCGGGTCGCGCGACACCGTCGCCACGCCAGACACCGACACCCAGGACGAGTTGGACGCCTTGTAGTAGGCGAGGTTGACGTGCGGATCGTCGGCCACCTCGGCCAGCTTCTGCGAGTCTTCGCGGGTCACGAACCACAAGTCGGCGCCAGGTGCGGCCTTCTGAGTCGCCATCGCGCGCGAGCGCAGGTGCCCGTCGTGACGCCGCGTGGTCATCATCGCGACCTCGATGTCGTCGATGAGGTCGTAGAGCTTCCAGAGGGTAGACATGTGCGGTCCTTCTAGCGGGCGGACGCCGTGGCGATCGGACGTGCCGCGCCCATCTGGTCTTCGATCACGAAGGCCTCGAGCCCGCCGGCGGCCTTCTGCGCGCCGACGACGACGATCGTGTAGACCTTGCCGGCGTCGAACTGCACGTTGACCGTCGCGAGAGGCGTGTCGGCGCCGTCGGCGCGGATGTCGAGCCCGCCCGACCACGGATCGATCTCGTCGTAGTCCGTGACCGACTGGAAGTCCACGCCGCCGAACACCTTGTCGGTCGAGCCGGTGCGGAACACATCGACCTCGCCCAGCGGGCGCGCGGCATGCACGATCCGCACGCGGGCTTTCCCGTCGTCCGGCTTGGAGACATCGTCTTCGACCACGCGCAGCAGCGCCGTGTTGCGGTCTCCGGGCACCGCGAAGACGGTGTAGAAGTCGCCATCGTCGAGGCCCTCGGTGTTGCTGGCGATCGGGTCGCCTTCGGTGCGGCCGTTCGCTCGCAGGCGGAACGTGTAGTACTGGCCGTCGACCTCGTGATACGGCGTCGTCGCCTTGTACGCCACCGCGTCGAAGGCGCGGTTGTCATCGGCGAAGAGATCCATCGCGCCGCCGCCAGGCACCGCGTGAACGAAACGGACGAGCGCGTGATCGGCGCGTTCGGCGGCCGCCGGGGCTGGCGCGGTGGACTGCCCGGCCGGCGTGGTCGTGGTGATCGGCGCATTGGCGGCGCGATCGCTGCAGGCCGACAACAGCACGGCCGCCGCCACTGCCGCGGGGACGCGCAGTGCGACTGAGAGACTCGTGGACATGGCACCCTCCAGGGAGGTCACGGAAACGAAGCGGACTCCCGCTGACGGAATGAGCAAGCGCGGTGCCACGCGCCTGGGCACGCTTGCTCAGTGGCCGGTGCGGCTCGGCGGTTGACGCGTCGCGCGATCCGCCTGCTCGCTGAAGTCGCGGCTGCCCGACTGTGCGGCGTCGTCGTCCTCCGCGCGGTGCATGCTGGCCGGATCGACGGGGCTGCGCGCCGCATGATCACCGTCACCCGTTTGGGCGACGTCGGTCGCAGCGGGGTGTCGCTCGCCGTGGCGCGCGGCCCGTTCTTCGTCGGCCTCGGTGCCGGCGGTGTCGACGTCCTGGTCGGTGACGGCGTCGGTGGGCAAGGGATGTGATGGGTCAGGCATCGGGATCCTCGTCTCGTGGCGTGCGCGCGCGGGCGCGTGTCAGTGGTCGGTCGGCCGGCGCTGCCGCGGCGCTCGACCACGAGGGGGGATCGCTCGCCGGAAACGACTGATCCAGGGTGTCGTCGACGGGCGAGTCGGCAGGTAACAGCGCTTCGTCGCGGACGCGCCGCAGCAGCGCGAGGCACACGGTCACCGCCGCGATCGCGAGCAGCGGCGCGAGCACTCTAGCAACCCGCGGCATCGCCGCTCCAGCGCCCGACCGCGCGCGCTCTCGCTCTCAGGCGGCGTTCGCGCGCCTGGATGGCCGCCGCATCTGGCTGCAACCGCGCGATCTGCTGCTCGCGGATCCGCCAGCGATCCTGCTCATCGGCGGGCCGTGCGTGGCGCACGACTTCGCCGGGATCGTCGGGAACGATGCAGCCCGGATCGAACTGGACGAACAGCTCACGCAGCCACTCGTCGCGCCCGTTCCGGCTCGTCCAGAGGGAGGGGACCTGCAGGCGAATCCGAATCGTCGTGCTCAACATATGGGTCCTTCAGCATCGTGCGCCGATCACGCCGTCGGGCTGGTGCCTGGCCAGGTGTGGTAGAGCGCTGCCACATATGACCCGTTCCCGTTACTGCCGGCGGGCCCGCCAACACGCCGATGCTCAGCTGCGCAGCGGGCCTGCGTAGGAAAGAGCAAGGGCATTGCCATCGTCGAGTCGCCTGAAGCGCGGCGTGCAAGTTGCACCAAGAGGCAGTGCACGGCTCGACGCCGGCAGTGGAGGCAGAGAACATGACACGCTACGTATTCGCCGCGGTCGGCATCGTGGTCGCCGGCGCCGCCGGCGCACAGACGCCGAGTCCGTCGCAGCCAACGACCGCACCGCCGGCCCACGACCAGAGCATCACGGTTGCCGGCTGCCTCAAGCCGTGGACGGAGATGGGATCGACGGCCACGCCCACGACGCCGGCGCCCTCGCCGACGCCGTCCACGATCCCCAGAACCGGCGCCAGCTACATCCTCACCGGAATCGAGGAGAAGGACCCGCCGGTCGCAACCGAGACGCGCGGCGAGGCCGGCGCCGCGACCGCGGCCGCGCGCCCGCGCGAGGCGTACCTGCTGAAGGCGGAGGGCACCGTTGATCTGGCGGCGCACGCGAACCACCAGGTGGAGGTCACGGGCCAGGTCGTGAGCATGCCCATGAACGCGGCCCCGGCGCCGCGAACCGCCACGCCGGAGACCGCGGGGACGCCGGGCACACCAGGCACGCCCGGGCGGCCGGTTCCCGGAATGACCCGCGAGGATGGGCACAAGACTGCTCCGCAGACGTTGAGCGTCACCTCTTTGAAGATGCTCTCGGCGACCTGCAAGTAGCGAGCGCGGACGACGCGGCCGGGCGGCGCCTCCCCGCTCTGCCGCCGCCGTCTCGCGCCGCGCGGCCGGTCAGTTCATGGCGACGATGGCGCCGTTCAGTAGCGACGCAAACGTCACCCATGCCAGGTACGGCCAGAGCAGACGTGCCGCGAGTCGATCCATGCGCGTGAAGGCCACGATGGTCAGCAGGACGAGCGACCACAGGCCGACGATGTCGACCAGTGCGTAGCCCGGGCGTTGCCCGGTGAAGAACAACGGTGACCACGAGAAGTTCAAGGCGAGCTGGGCCATGAAGAGGCCGAGCGCCGCGCTCCGGCGCGCGTCGTCGAGACGCCAGATGCGCCAGGCGGCCACCCCCATCAGTACGTAGAGCGTGGTCCATACGGGCGCGAAGAGCCAGGACGGCGGCGTCCACGACGGCTTGTCGAGTCCGAGGTACCACGGTGAGGTCCCGCCGGCGGTGAGCACGCCAATCACCGCGCCGCCTCCGGCGCACAGCACGATCCAGCCGGCCAGCGCCCCCCACCGGCCTCGCGGCGTCGCTCGCCATTCGTCCAGCACGGTCGATCGTGTCTTGGCGTGCCGGGAAGGTACGTGGAGGGGGGCGTTGGCGGTGGCGGGCACTGCCGACGGGGGAAGCAAGCTCCGCGCCCTCCAAGCGGCGGGATCATCGGTCTGGCGCTGCCTCACGCTGCTCAACGTGTGAAGCCGTCGCCACACTTTGTGGCGCTGCCGAGCCCACGACCGCGACGCCGGGGCGCGCGGTCGGAGGCCAACGCGGCAATGAACTTGCAGCCGCGCCGCAGAAAGCGCCGTCGTGACGGCAGGCCGCGCACATCTGACGTCGACTCCCTGACGCGGCAATTCCCCGATGCCCACTTCCGTGCCCGTCCCACTGTCGATCCCCAAGAGCCCGACCGGTGTGTCCGGCCTCGACGAGATCACCGCTGGCGGTCTGCCCACCGGCCGCCCCACGCTGATCGCCGGCGGCCCCGGGTCCGGCAAGACGCTGCTCGGCATCTCGTTCCTCGTGAACGGCATCCGCCACTACGGCGAGCCCGGGGTCCTGATGACGTTCGAGGAGAACGCGGCCGAACTGGCCGCCGACGTCGCCTCGCTCGGCTACGACCTGCAGACGCTGGTCGATGCCGGGCAGCTCGTGATCGACTATGTGCACGTCGAGCGCAGCGAGATCGAGGAGACGGGCGAGTACGACCTCGAGGGCCTCTTCGTGCGGCTCGACCACGCGATCCGCTCGGTGGGCGCGAAGCGGCTGGTGCTCGACACGCTGGAATCGCTCTTCAGCGGCCTGGCCAACGAGACCATCCTGCGCGCCGAGCTGCGGCGCCTGTTCCGGTGGCTGCGCGATCGCGAGATCACGGTCGTCATCACCGGCGAGCGGGGCGAACGCACGTTGACGCGCCACGGCCTCGAGGAATACGTGACCGACGCCGTCATCCAGCTCGATCACCGCGTCCACGAGCAGATCTCCACCCGCCGGCTCCGCATCGTCAAGTACCGCGGCTCGGCCCACGGCACCAACGAGTACCCGTTCCTCATCGACGCCGGCGGCATCGGCGTGCTTCCGGTGACGTCGCTCGGGCTCCAGCATCAGGTGTCGTCCGAGCGCGTCTCCACCGGCATTCCCGATCTGGACGCGATGCTCGGCGGCGACGGCCACTTCCGCAGCAGCACCGTGCTCGTGACCGGCAGCGTCGGCACCGGCAAGACCACGGTCGCCGCGCACTTCGTCGAGGCCGCCTGCAAGCGCGGCGAGCGGTGCCTGCACTTCCTCTTCGAGGAATCGCCCCTGCAGTTGATTCGCAACATGCAGTCGGTGGGCATCGACCTGGCGCCGTGGGTCGAGCGTGGCCAGCTCGTGCTGCACGCCGACCGGCCGTCGCGCCACGGCCTCGAGACACACCTCGTGCTGATGCACCGTGCCGTCGAGGCCCTGAACCCGTCGATCGTGATCGTCGATCCGATGACCAACCTGCTCAGCGTCGCCACGGCCGGCGACGTTCGCACGATGCTGACGCGCCTGATCGACTTCCTGAAGGGACGCGGCATCACGGCGCTGTTCACGAGCCTGTCGGCGCCGAACACGTCGCCGGAATCGGCAGAGGCCATGATCTCCTCGCTGATGGACGCGTGGCTGGTGATGTCGGCCGACCTCGATGGCCGGCGCCGCCGCCGCTGGCTCTACCTGCTGAAAGCGCGCGGCATGGCGCATTCCGACGAAGTGCGCGAGTTCCATTTCACGAGGCACGGCGTACAGCTGCGGCCCGCGAACCTCCCGGACCGGCCATGACCCGCGAACACTTCGAACTGCGGCTCTACGTCGCCGGGCAGACGCCGAAGGCGATCCGCGCGTTCGCGAACCTGAAGCGCATCTGCGACGAACACCTCGCGGGGCAGTACTCGATCGAGGTGATCGACCTGCTCGACGATCCCCGGCTCGGCCGGGGCGATCAGATCCTGGCGGTGCCCACACTGGTGCGCCGCCTGCCGGAACCCATCAAGAAGATCATCGGCGACCTGTCCAACACCGAGCGCGTCCTCGTGGGGCTGGATCTGCGCGCGAAGTGAGGACGGCCATGGCGACATCCACAGCAGACGACGGCGACGGGGGCCTGGAAAGAGCGGCGCGCGAGGCTGCCGAACAGCGATTCATCCTGCGCCTCTACGTCGCCGGCATGACGGCCCGCTCGCGACGGGCAATCGAGAACCTGCGCGTCATCTGCGAGACGCACCTGCACAATCGCTACGACCTGGTGGTCGTCGACGTCTATCAGCAGCCGACGCTGGCGAAGGGCGAGCAGATCATCGCCGCGCCGACCCTCGTGAAGAAGCTGCCGCTGCCGCTGCGGCGGGTGATCGGCGACATGTCCGACACGCAGCGCGTGCTGGTGGGGCTCGACCTCGTCCCGGTGGACTGACGTCATGGCCGACCTCGAGCCCGGCGCGGCGCGCGAAGTGGACGAGCTGCGGCGACGTCTGGCCGAGGCCGAGGACACCCTCCGGGCGATTCGCGACGGCGAGGTCGACGCCCTGCTCGTCGCCGGGACGGCGGGCGAGCAGCTCTATACCCTGCAGACGGCCGACGCGCCCTATCGCGCGTTCGTCGAGCAGATGCAGGAAGGCGCCGTCACCATCGATGGCGAGTGGCGCATCACCTACTGCAACCGGCGCTTCGCCCAGTTCGTGAATGCCGGTCTGGAGCACGTGATTGGAACGCCGTTCGGCCAGTGGCTGGCCGACCCCGAGGATGACACGCGCCTGGTGGCGCTGATGGCGACCGGCGGCGGATCGATCGGCGCGCCGATGCGATCCCGCACCGGCGAGGTGCGCGAGGCCCGGCTGTCGCTGGCCGGCGTACGGCTCGGTGACGACGCCCCCGCCGGCACGCTGGTCGTGACCGACATGAGCGGAATCGTCCGCGCGCAGCGCGAGAACCGCGAGAAGGACGAATTTCTCGCCATGCTGGCGCACGAGCTCCGCAATCCGCTCGGGGCCATCGGCGGCGCCGCGCACGTGCTCGGCACCATCGCGCTCGACGACGCGCGGGCGCAGCGGGCGCGCGCGGTCATCGATCGCCAGGTGGCGCACATGAGCAAGTTGATGGACGACCTGCTCGACGTCGGCCGCGTCGTCACCGGTAAGATCGCCCTCGAGTGCGCGCCGGTCGATCTCGGCGCCTGCGTGCGGGCGTGCGTGGCCGCCGCCGCGGCGGTGCAGCAGGGCGACGGCCGCGTCGCGCTCGAGGCCGAGCCGGTATGGGTGAACGGCGACGCGGTCCGGCTCGAGCAGATCGTCGCCAACCTCGTCTCGAACGCGCTCAAGTTCACGGCCGGCGATCAGGTGGTGCGGGTCAGCGTGGAGGCGTCAGACACGGAGGCGGTGCTCACCGTGGCCGACGACGGGACCGGCATCGACCCCGAGCTGTTGCCGCGCGTCTTCGACCTCTTCGTGCAGGGTGACCGCAGCCGCGACCGCGCCAAGGGCGGGCTGGGGATCGGCCTCACCCTCGTCCGCCGCCTGGTCGAACTGCACGGCGGCAGCGTCACCGCCGCCAGTGGCGGCGCCGGACAGGGCAGCGTGTTCACGGTGCGCCTGCCGCGCGTGGCTGCCGAGCGGCGTCAGGAACGACCGCCGTTTGCCGACCAGCGGCCCAGTCCCGCGCGGGTGATGCTGGTCGACGACAACACCGACTCGCGCGAGATGTACCGGATGATGCTCGAGGCCGACGGCCACGTCGTGGACGAGGCGACCGATGGCCCGTCGGCGCTCGAGGTCTTCCGCCGCGTGCGGCCCGAGATCGTGGTGCTCGACATCGGGCTGCCGGGCCTGTCCGGCGACGACGTTGCGCGCACGATGCGCACCGAGCCCTGGGCGCACGACGTGGTGCTGATCGCGCTGACCGGCTACGGCCTGCCGCGCGATCGGGCGCGCTCGTGGGCCGCAGGCTTCGACGCCCACTTGGTGAAGCCGGTGGACCCCGACGTGCTGCGCCGGCACATCGCCCTCGGCCGGCGCGCGTCGGTGCGCTGATCCCGGCTTCGCCGCACGCGCGGTTCAGCGCGTCGTCATCAGCCGTCGACGCCGCTGCGGCCGGCTCCGCGCATGACGCCGCCGTGGCGGTGGCGCCGGCACCGGTCGGCTATACTCGGGGCGTGCGCGCGTTGCTCGCGGCCGTGATCGCCGCGCTGTTGATCGTGGCCACCACGGCCGATCGCCTCGACTGCCAGGATGGCTGCACCGAGCAGACGCAGCGCGGCAGCGCCACGACGGCGTCGTCGGCGTGCGGCCTGTGCCACGGCTGGAGCGCCGCCGTCGCGACCGTGGCGGCCCCGCCTCAGTCGCAGCCGACCCTGTGGCTCGCGGCCGACAGCGCGCACGAGCAAGCCCCGCATCTCGACCCGGTCGACCGTCCTCCGCGGATCGCCTGATCCGTCCTTCCAGTTCGTCATCGAGGGAACAGGCCGGCATGCCGGCCTGATGGGGGCATCGTGTATGGCCAGGATCATCGTGTGGATCATCGTGTGTTGCAGTGGCGCGGCGGCGTTCGCGCAGGAGCCGGGCGGACAGGTGCGCGTCGTGGTCAGGAGCGAGGGCGCGCCGGTTGCCGGCGCGATCGTGCGCGTCGAAGGGCGGACGAGCGACGGCGCCACGGGTGACGACGGCGCCGTGCTCGTCGACGCGCCAGCGCCTGCGGCGCGCGTGCGCGTCGCCAAAGAGGGATTCTTCGACGTCAGCACCCAGGTGCTGGTGCTGGCCGGCGTGGTCACGACCCTCGAGGTCGACCTCGTCGCCGAGCCCGAGGTCGACGAGGACGTCGTCGTCGTGGCGAGTACGCGCACCGGACGCCGCCTCGAGGACCAGCCGACCCGCGTCGAGGTCATCGGCCGCGAGGAGATCGAAGAGAAGATGCTGATGACGCCGGGCGACATCGTGATGATGTTGAACGAGATGGGCGGGCTGCGCGTGCAGGCCACGTCGCCGTCGATCGGGGCCGCGAGCGTGCGGGTGCAGGGCATGAAGGGCCGCTACACGCGCTTCCTCAGCGATGGCTTGCCGCTCTTCGGCCAGCAGGTCGGCGGTCTGGGCCTGCTGCAGATCCCGCCGATGGACCTCGGCCAGGTCGAGGTGATCAAGGGCATCGCGTCGGCGTTCTACGGCGCCGGCGCGATGGGCGGCGTCGTGAACCTGCTGGCGCGCCGGCCGTCGGCCGAGCCCACCTACGACGCGATGTTCAACGTCACCTCGATCGGCGGCGCCGACGCCGTGATGTATCTCGCGTCCGCGGTGCGTGACGGCTGGAGCGGCTCACTGCTGGCCGGCGGCCACGGCCAGCGCCGCAGCGATCGCGACGACGACGGCTGGGCCGACGTCGCCGGCTACACGCGCGGCGTGGTGCGGCCGCGCGCGTTCTGGGACGGTGGTGGTGGCCGGTCTGCGTTCCTCACCGCCGGCATGACCTGGGAGGAGCGCGAGGGCGGCACCATCGACGGCGCGGTCCTGGCCGCGACCGGCGCCCCCTATCTCGAGGGTCTCGACACCCGCCGCTATGACGTCGGCGGCACCGCGCAGACCGTGCTGGCCGGCCGCTACGTGCTGACGGCCCGAGGCGCGGCCGCCTGGCAGCAGCACGACCACACCTTCGGCCCGACGCTCGAGCGCGATCGCCACGCCAACCTGTTCTCCGAGATCGCCGTCCGCGGCACCGCCGGTTCGTCGACGTGGGTCGCCGGTGCCGCCTACGAGCGCGATGCCTACCGGCCGCGCGACGTGCCCGCGTTCGCCTACACCTACGACGTGCCAGGGCTCTTCGCGCAGAGCGATCTGCAGCCCGCGTCGTGGCTGTCGATCTCGGCCGGGGCCCGCGTCGACGTGCACAGCGAGTACGGCACGTTCGTCAGTCCGCGGGTGTCCGCGTTGCTGCGGTCGGACGGGTGGACCAGCCGGATGTCGATCGGCCGCGGCTTCTTCGCGGCGACGCCGTTGACCGAGGAAACGGAGGCGGCGGGGTTGTCACGGCTGACGCTGCCGCGGCCGCTGAGGGCGGAGCGCGGCACCAGCGCGTCGGTCGACCTGACGCGGGCGTTCGCGTGGGGCTCGGCGACCGCGACGCTGTTCGGGGCGCGCGTCGTCGACCCGCTCGAGGCCGAGCGCACGACCTCGTTCACGCTGACGAACCAGGCGGAGGCGGCGACGAACGTCGGCGCCGAGCTGCTCGGGACGTGGCGCCGGGGCGCCTACGTGGCGACCGGTACCTACACCTACGTGCGGGCGAGGGAAGGCGACGGCGCCTTGCGTCACGACGCCGAGTTGACGCCGCGTCACAGCGCCGGTCTCGTCGGCATGTGGGAGGCCGAGGACCTCGGGCGGGTCGGCCTCGAGGTCTACTACACCGGCCGCCAGCGGCTCGAGGTCAACCCGTACCGCGACGAGTCGCGGCCCTACGTGATCGTCGGCCTGCTGGGCGAGCGGCGCATCGGCCGCGTGCGCCTGTTCATCAACGCCGAGAACGTGACCAACGTGCGCCAGACGCGCTGGGACTCCCTGCTGCGCCCACGGCCCGGCCCCGACGGTCGCTGGACGGTCGACGCGTGGGCGCCTCTCGACGGCCGGGTCGTCAACGGCGGGGTGCGACTGAACTTCTGAGCGGCGTCGTCGGGATCGCGGCTCGACCGCGGTCATCGTCGAGGTTCGCGCCGGGAGCGGCTAGGCGGCGTTGGCGATCGTGCCCAGCAGCCGCTCGCCGCCTTCGGCGCGGAACACGGCCAGCGCCTCGCGGGTGCGCTGCGTCGCCAGGGCGACCAGCTCCGTGAATCGCGGATCTCCGCGCAGCGCATCGAACCACGGGTCGCGGCGCAATGCCGTCGGCACGTGATAGCCGCCCTCGATCGCCATGCGCAGCATCCGGAGCGACATCTCGACGTTGCCCACGTGGCTGAGCAGCGCGCTGCCCATCGTCATCCCTTCGGGATCGTCCCACAGCCGGCGATCGAGCATCTGCTCGGCCAGCGCGCGGGCCTCGGGCGCGCTCGCGTAGAGGGCCATCACCATGTCGTCCCAGGCGCGGAGCGCGGCCGGGGCCTCCGGCGGCGAGCGCCGCCACAGCGTCGCCGCTTCGGCGCCGCGGCCGAGCCGATAGAGCGCCATGGCGGCCATCTCGGGATCGTCGGCGGACACCTCGCGCACGACCCGCTCGTACTCCCCGAGCTGCATGCGGGTGTTGAACACGCTGGTGCGGATGGTCGGGTCGAGGCGCCGCGCCTCGTCGTGGGCCGCCAGTGAGACGTCGAGCAGGCCGGCGTAGCGGCCGGCGTGGACGAGCCCGGCGAACAGCTCGGCGCTCACGGCCCGCCGGGCCTGACGCAGCAGCCGGCGGATCGCGTCGACCGCGCGCCCGGCATCGCACTCCAGTTGCGCGTAGTACTGGTGCAGGATCGGCAGATCGGGGTTGAGCTGCTGCGCGCGCTCGAATGCCTGCTCGGCCTCGGCCGGGCCGCGCGGGTCTTCGTAGTACTTGCCGATCACGCGCCAGCATCGGCCGAGCGCCGCCCACGCCGGCGCGAACCCGGGGTCGAGCGCCACGCACTCCTGATAGAGATCGCGCGCTTCGCCCATGCGGTCGAAGTCGCGGGCCACGTCGTTGGCGCGCAGGAACAGCTCGTAGGCCGAGGCGTTGGCCGGCACGTCGCGGGAGCCGCGCGACACCTGGCCACCGCCGAGCGACTGTGCCAGCGATCCGACGATGCCGCTGACGAGTTCGTCCTGCAGGGCGAAGACGTCCTGCAGCGGATGCTGCGCCGAGTGCGACCACAGCACCGTGCCGGCCGGGGCTTCGACCAGTTGCGCCGAGGCGCGGAGCTGGGTGCCCGATCGCAGGATGGTGCCCATCAGCGCCACGTCGACGTCGGCCTCGGCCGCGAGCTTCTTCAGATCGGGGGCCGCCGGATCGACGCGTGAGGCGGCGGCACTCGATCGCACGAGCAGGTTGCGCGTGCCGGCGAGCGAGCTGGTGATGGCGTCGGGCAGGCTGAAGGCGAGGAAGTCGGTGTCGGGATCCGGACGCAACACGCGGAAGGGGAGTGCCACCAGCCGCGTCATCGCGCGGGCCGCAACCACGGTCGTCTCACTGGACGCGCGGGCCGTGAGCGCGGCGCGGATCGCATCGGCCATCGCCGTCGCCGTGGCGTAGCGATCGGCGGCCGCCTTGTGCAGCGCCTTGTGGAGCACGCGGTCGAGTCCGGCGACCGCGCCTCCGCCGGCCAGGGCCGGCGGATGCTCGTGCAGCACCGCGTGCAGCGTGTCGATCACCGTGGCGCCGCGGAACGCCAGTTGTCCCGACAGCATCTCGAACATCACGGCGCCGAGGGCGAACAGGTCGGCCCGGCCGTCGATGGTCTCGCCGCGCACCTGCTCGGGCGCCATGTAGTGCGGCGTACCGGGAATCGTGCCCACCTCGGTGAGCCGCGTCGCGGCGTCACCGCCCGGGCTGCCGGGCATCTGGCGCACCAGGCCGAAGTCGAGCAGCTTGACGCCGTGCGGCGTCAGGAACAGGTTCGAGGGCTTAAAGTCACGGTGCACGAGCCCGGCTGCGTGCAGGGCCTCGAGCGCGTTGAGCGCCTGCAGCGCGATGCCGGCGGCCTCGTCGGCCGGCACCGGGCCGCGCTCCAGCCGCGCCGCCAGAGACTCGCCGGCCAGGAGCTCCATCGCCAGTACGAGCCCGGCGCTGGTCTCCTCGATTTCGTAGATCTGGCAGATGTTCGGGTGCGAGATCGCGGCCGCGGCGCGGGCCTCGCGCCACAGCCGTTCGCGCGAGATGTCGTCGACCGTCCCGCGCAGCGCCTTCAGCGCGACGCTGCGCCCCAGGCGGTCGTCGTGCGCGGCATAGACGACGCCCATGCCGCCTTCGCCGATCTGCCGCTCGACCCGATAGCGCCCGAGGCGGTCGGGGGTGGCCGGCGGCGTGACATCCATGCCCCCTGATTGTAGCTGGGGCCCGCGGGGCCCCAGGCCGGGGGCTCAGTGCTGCGTCGTCGCCGGCGCGGCCTTGGCGGCGGTTCCGAACAGGCCCCCGAAGAAGTCGCCGGGGTTCCATGCCGGACGCGCCGTCTCCTGCGCGACCTGCCAGCCGGTGAGGAAGTTGATCTTCGCGTGATCGGCGCCGGCCTGGAAGTCGAACGGCTGCGACATGTCGTCGTTGGGCTTGTGGTAGACGTCGCGCCGGTAGCCGGCGTTGATCGCCGAGCCGTCCTTCGCCGGGTCGCCGGTCTCGAAGCCGCTCTTGATGAAGAGCGACGGCACGCCCTGGCGCACGAAGCTGAAGTGATCGCTGCGGATGAACAGCACCTGCTCCGGAATCGGATCGGTGCCGATACCCAGCCCGAGCTTCGCCGCCGCCTTCGCCACCGGCGCCGCCAGCGTGGAGTGCTGCGCGCCGTAGGGCACGATGTCCTTCAGCGCGTGGAACAGGAACGGCATGTCGAGCGTGAGGTCGGCGACGATGCTGTCCTTCGGCACGGTGGGGTGACGGGCGAAGTAGTCGGAGCCGAGCAGCCCGCGCTCTTCGGCGGTCACGAACAGGAACAGCACCGAGCGCCGCGGCCTGGTCGGGAGCTTCGAGTACGTCCGCGCGACTTCGAGCACGATCGCCACGCCCGAGGCGTTGTCGTGGGCGCCGTTGTAGATGTCGTCGCCGTTCATGGCGACACCGCGTCCGAAGTGATCGACGTGCGCGATGTAGACGACGTGCTCGTTCTTCAGCGCCGCGTCGCTGCCCTCGAGCTTCGCAATCAGGTTGGCGCTCTCGACGTCCTTGTGCGTCGACTTCGTCGTGAGCGAGACGCGCGTCGCCAGGTCGAACGCCTGCGGCGTGCTCTTGGCGGCCGTCGCGAACACGGTCGCGGACTTCTGCGCCGCCCCGGCGAACAACGCCTCGACACCGGAGTGGTTGAGCGACGCCGACCCACGCATCGCCGGGTCGCCGCGATTGGGCTGTCCCTGCGTATCGACCCACGCGTAGCTGCCCTGCTTGCCGGTGGCGACGCTGACGTCCCAGCGGAAGCGCGGATCGTCGGGC